>NZ_JAELTR010000029.1:0-51550 GCF_016428945.1 Chromobacterium sp. ASV23 | reverse complement strand
GTTCTGCACCACCGGGTAGTCGCGGCGGCCGATGGCGTCGATCAGCCATTTGCCGATGCCGGGCCAGGAGAAGATGGTCTCGGTCAGCACCGCGCCGCCCATCAACGTGCCCACCTGCAGGCCGATCACCGTCAGCACCGGGATCAGCGCATTGCGCAGGGTGTGGATGAAGATGACGCGGGCCGGAGACAGGCCCTTGGCGCGCGCGGTACGCACGTAGTCTTCGCGCAGCACTTCCAGCATGGACGAACGGGTCATCCGGGCGATCACCGCCAGCGGAATGGTGCCCAGCACGATGGACGGCAGGATCAGGTGGCTCAACGCGCTCTTGAACGCGCCGGCATTGCCCTCGGGGTCGGCCGACTCGGCCAGCCAGCTGTCGATCAGCATGAAGCCGGTGCGCGGATGGATGTCGAACATCAGGTCCATGCGGCCCGATACCGGCGTCCAGCCCAGCTTGACCGAGAAGAACATGATCAGGATCAGGCCCCACCAGAAGATGGGCATGGAAAAGCCGGTCAAGGAGATGCCCATCACGCCGTGATCAAACAGCGAGCCGCGCTTGATCGCCGCCAGCACGCCGGCCAGCAGCCCCCAGACGATAGCGAACAGCAGCGCCGACAGCGCCAGCTCCAGCGTGGCGGGGAACAAGGTCTTGAACTCGGTCCAGACGCTGCTCTTGGTCACCAGCGACTCGCCCAGATTGCCATGCAGCAGGTTGACGATGTAGTCGAAATACTGGGCGTACAAGGGCTTGTCCAAGCCCAAGCGGTGCAGCGCCTCGGCGTGCATCTTGGGGTCGAGCGTGCGCTCGCCCACCATCACTTCCACCGGGTCGCCGGGAATCATGCGGATCAGGCCGAATGTCAGCAGCGTAATGCCGAAAAAGGTGGGCACCAGAAGGCCCAGCCTGCGCAAGATGAATGAAAACATGGATAACTCTCCCGGGCGCGGACGATGCCAACATCGCGCGCGCCGTCTGACTTCTAGAGACATGGCGAGCAGGAAATCGGCACGGGGAGATACTGGGAGAGAACTGGGCCGCCGCGCGAGGCGCGACGTAAAGAGGACAGGGTGCCGGGCGGCGGACGGCAACTAAACCACCCACCAGCATTAGCTGCATCCACCACTCCGGCGAAACAGACGATATCAGTCCGACCGCCGCGAGGGATTGATGCAGGTCAAACCGACGTCATGCCGGCTGCCTTGCCCTGGCCTTGCTTCTAGCTTCTACCTTGATTCCCGTGCAGATACTGCCATGCCGGACCACCGCTCTCTCTAAACGGATTGCTGATGAGGCCGGCACTTGTTGCAAGCGGCGGAGCCTGGGCCCCGCCGCCATGGTCATGCCTGTTCAGGCAAGGCTTACTTGACGCTGACGCCGTAGAAGGAGTTCAGGCCAAACGGGCTGACCTTGAAGCCCTGCACCGACTTCAGCATCGGCTGATTGACGGTGGAGTGGGCGATGGTGGTCAGCGGCACTTGCTGCTTCACGATCTCCTGCGCCTTCATGTACAGCTTGGTGCGCTCGGCGACGTTGGCGGTGCTCTTGCCCTTCTGGATCAGGTCTTCGAACGGCTTGTAGCAGAACTTGGAGAAGTTGTTGCCGTTCATGGCGTCGCAGCCGAACAGCACGCCCAGCCAGTTGTCCGGATCGCCGTTGTCGCCGGTCCAGCCGATGAGCATGGAGTCATGCTCGCCGGCCTTGGCGCGCTTCAGGTACTCGCCCCACTCGTAGGAGGTGATCTTGGCCTTGACGCCGATCTTGGCCCAGTCGGACTGGATCATTTCCGCCATCAGCTTGGCATTGGGGTTGTACGGACGCTGCACCGGCATCGCCCACAGGGTGATGTCGAAGCCGTTGGGGTAGCCCGCCTTGGCCAGCAGGGCCTTGGCCTTGGCCGCGTCGTACGGCGCGTCCTTCAGATTCTTGTTGTACGACCACTGGGTCGGCGGCATCGGGTTGGTGGCCGCCTGGCCGGCGCCCTGGTACACCGCCTGCAGGATGGCCTTCTTGTTGATGGCCATGTCCAGCGCCTCGCGCACTTCCAGCTTGTCCAGCGGCTTATGCTTGACGTTGTAGGCCAGGTAACCCAGGTTGAAGCCGGCCTGGGAGATCACTTTCATCTTCGGATCGGCCTTCATCGCGGCGATGTCGGTCGGACGCGGATAGGTGGTGATCTGGCACTCGCCGGCCTTCAGCTTCTGGTAGCGCACGGAGGCGTCGGTGGTGATCGCGAACACCAGGTTGTCCACCTTCGGACCATCAGCCTTGTCCCAGTAATCCTTGTTGGCGGCAAAGCGGATCTGCGCATCCTTCTGGTAGCGCTTGAAGATGAACGGACCGGTACCCACCGGCTGCTGGTTGATCAGCTGCGGCTTGCCGTCCTTCAGCAGCTTGTCGGCGTATTCGGCGGACTGGATCGAAGCGAAGCTCATCGCCAGGTTCTGCACAAAGGCGGCGTCGATCTTCTTCAGCGTGAACTTGACGGTGTACGGATCCACCTTCTCGACCTTGACGATGTTCTCGTCCATGCCCATGTCGGTGAAGTACGGGAACTCGGTCGGGTAAGCCTTGCGGAACGGATTGTTCTTGTTGAGCATCCGGTCGAAGGTGAATACCACGTCATCGGCGTTGAATTCGCGCGTCGGCTTGAAGTAGTCGGTGGTCTGGAACTTCACGCCCTTGCGCAGATTGAAAGTGTAAGTCAGGCCATCGGCCGACACTTCCCACTTTTCGGCCAGGCCCGGAATCACCTTGGTGCCGCCGCGCTGGAATTGCACCAGGCGGTTGAACACGGTTTCGGCCGAGGCGTCGAAATCGGTGCCGGAGGTGTATTGGCCCGGATCGAAACCGGCCGGGCTGCCCTCGGAACAGAACACCAGGGTTCCAGCGGCATGCGCCGCCAATGAAGTTCCCGCAAACGCGCCAAGCACCAAAAGCTTTTTGAAAGCTTGCATAAATGTTTCCCTTCCCTTTGTACAGACCATCAGTCGGGTCTTTTTTGCTATTGAACCTGAATCTTGGATTCGGCTGGTGGGGATACATTATGCACAGAGGGCGCTTTTGACAAGCGCCCTCTGGCTTTTTTATGGCATTGTCGGCCGTTGCAGGCCCTTCATCCAACAAGCGCTTACAGTTTGCGCAACACCACGGAGCCGACGGAATAGCCCGCCCCGAAAGAACTGATGACGCCAACATCGCCGGCCTGCAAGTCGTTGGAATGCAAGTGGAAGGCAATGACAGAGCCGGCGGAACTGGTGTTGGCGTAACGGTCCAGAATCACCGGCGCCTCCACCGTGTCGGCCTCGCGCCCCAGCACGCGCCGGGCGATCAGCTGGTTCATCGCCAGATTGGCCTGATGCAGCCAGAAGCGGCGCACCGCCGACGGCTCAATGTCCAAGGACTCCAGATGGGCGACGATATGCTCGCCAACCATCGGGCATACTTCTTTGAATACCTTGCGGCCCTGTTGCACAAACAGCTTGTCAGGCTTGCCGATGCCACTTTCGTCGCAACGGTTCAGGAAGCCGAAATTATTGCGGATATTGTTGGAAAACACCGTGGCCAGCTTGCAGCCGAGCACTTCGTAGCGCTGCGCGGAAACGGCCGCGTCGGCCCGTTCCAGCACCACGGCGGTGCAGGCGTCGCCGAAAATGAAGTGGCTGTCGCGGTCGCGGAAGTTCAGGTGGGCGGAACAGATCTCCGGATTCACCATCAGCACCGCCCGCGCCTGGCCAGTGGCCACCGCATTGACGGCGGTCTGGATGCCGAAGGTGGCCGACGAGCAGGCCACATTCATATCGAAGGCGTAGCCGGCTATGCCCAGCGCCTGCTGCACCTCAACCGCCATCGCCGGATACGGCCGCTGCATATTGGAGCAGGCGACAATCACCATGTCGATGTCGGCGGCGCTGCGGCCGGCAGCCTCCATGGCCTGGCGGGCGGCGGCCACGGCCATCTCGGCCTGCACCGACAGCTCTTCGTTGGGGCGTTCCGGCAGATACGGCGTCATTCTGGCCGGATCGAGCACGCCGCTCTTGTCCATCAAAAAGCGTTGCTTGATGCCGGATGCCTTCTCGATGAATTCGGCGCTGGATTCGGCCAACGGCTCAAGCGTGCCGGCTTCGATTTCGGCCTGATGAGCCGCGTTATGGTTGCGGACGAAGGTGTTGAACGCCTCGACCAACTCCTCATTGCTGACGGCATGAGGCGGGGTGAACAACCCCGTGCCGCTGATGACGACCTTATGCATTGTGCTTGTATCCTCGCGCTTCCCCGCAGGGTGGACATGGCGGCGGCATCGTCTGCCGCCGCGTGGCGATTCCCCACGCATGCCGACAGCGGCACAACCGTCCCGATATTGCAGCGATTTTACACAAGCGCATGGACAAACACTAAAAATCCATAGCCCCGCCCGGCTTAAACCAAGTAAAATGCTCAACTTTGACCTTCCGGTGACCGGGATCGGCCGAACAATACTTGACTAAAATAGTCGGATATTGGGTATAATGGCGACAACCACCCACCGGAACAGAACATCATGCGCCTCACCACCAAAGGACGCTTCGCCGTCACCGCCATGCTGGATCTGGCCATGCGCGAGGAGCGCGGCCCGGTCACCCTGGCCGGCATCAGCGAACGCCAAAACATCTCGCTGTCCTACCTGGAACAACTGTTCGGCAAACTGCGCCGCGCCGAGCTGGTTGACAGCGTGCGCGGCCCTGGCGGCGGCTACACCCTAGCCAAAGACATCCAGGACATCTCGGTTGCCGACATCATCGTCGCCGTCGACGAGCCGGTGGACGCCACCCAATGCGGCGGCCGCGAAAACTGTCGCGGCAGCCAGCGCTGCATGACCCATGACTTGTGGACCAACCTCAACGTCACCATTTTCGATTACTTGTCCAAGGTGAGCCTCGCCAGCCTGGTGGAGCAACAGCATTCCCAGGAAGAGCACGCCAAGGAAACCAGCGTGGTGCAGGACAAACGCGACAGCTGCGGCAGCAAGCACGCAGCCGCCGCCGGCAGCGCCCTGTAAGCGCCTGAAAATCTTGCGGAGATAATGTATGAGCCAGCTCAAGCTACCGATCTATCTGGATTACTCGGCCACCACCCCGGTGGACCCGCGCGTCGCCGAAAAGATGATTCCCTATCTGACCGGCAAGTTCGGCAACCCCGCCTCGCGCAGCCACAGCTTCGGCTGGGAAGCGGAAGAGGCCGTCGAAAACGCGCGCGCCGAAGTGGCCAAGCTGATCGGAGCCGACCCGAAGGAAATCGTCTGGACCTCCGGCGCCACCGAGTCCGACAACCTGGCGATCAAGGGCGCGGCCCAGTTCTACAAGAGCAAGGGCAAGCACATCATCACCGTCAAGACCGAGCACAAGGCGGTGCTGGACACCTGTCGCGAACTGGAGCGCCAAGGCTTCGAAGTCACTTACATGGACGTGCAGGAAAACGGCCTGCTGGACATCGAAGCGTTCAAGGCTGCCATCCGTCCGGACACCATCGTGGTATCCGTGATGTACGTGAACAATGAAATCGGCGTGATCCAGGATATTCCGCAGATCGGCGAGATCTGCCGCGAAAAAGGCATCATCTTCCACGTCGACGCCACCCAGGCCCCGGGCAAGGTCAAGATCGACCTCAACACCCTGAAAGTGGACCTGATGAGCCTGTCCGCGCACAAGGCATACGGCCCCAAGGGCATCGGCGCGCTGTACGTGCGCCGCAAGCCGCGCGTGCGGCTGGAAGCGCAGATGCACGGCGGCGGCCACGAGCGCGGCTTCCGCTCCGGCACCCTGGCCACCCACCAGATCGTCGGCATGGGCGAAGCCTTCCGCCTCGCCCGCGAGGAAATGGACAGCGAGAACGAACGCATCCGCATGCTGCGCGACCGTCTGTGGAACGGCATCCAGGACATGGAAGAGGTGTATATCAACGGCGACATCGACCAGCGCGTGCCGCACAACCTCAACGTCAGCTTCAACTTCGTCGAGGGCGAAAGCCTGATCATGGCCATCAAGGACCTGGCCGTGTCCAGCGGCTCCGCCTGCACCTCCGCCTCGCTGGAGCCGTCCTACGTGCTGCGCGCTCTGGGCCGCAACGACGAAATGGCGCACAGCTCCATCCGCTTCACCCTGGGCCGCTTCACCACCGAAGAAGAAATCGACTACGCCATCGCACTGTTGAAATCGAAGATCGGCAAGCTGCGCGAACTGTCGCCGCTGTGGGAGATGTACAAGGACGGCGTGGACCTGAACAGCGTTCAATGGGCGGCGCATTGAGCCGATAACCAGTTACCGGCCGCGGCGGCCTAGCCGCCGCGGCCTTGCAGGAGCAAGAAAATGGCATACAGCGAAAAAGTGTTGGATCACTACGAAAATCCCCGCAACGTCGGCTCGTTCGACAAGGGCGACGACAGCATCGGCACCGGCATGGTCGGCGCGCCGGCCTGTGGCGACGTAATGAAGCTGCAGATCAAGGTCGGCGCCGACGGCGTGATCGAAGACGCCAAGTTCAAGACTTACGGCTGTGGCTCCGCCATCGCCTCCTCCTCCCTGGTGACCGAGTGGGTGAAGGGCAAGTCGCTGGACGAGGCGCTGAGCATCAAGAACACCGCCATCGCCGAAGAGCTGGCGCTGCCGCCGGTCAAGATCCACTGCTCCATCCTGGCAGAAGACGCGATCAAGGCCGCAGTGGAAGACTACAAGCAGAAGCACGGCAAGTAAGCGGAGACGACCGATGGCACTGACTCTTTCCGAACGCGCCGCCGCCCACATCAGCGCCTTTATCGCCAAGCGCGGCAAAGGCCTGGGCGTGCGCCTGGGTGTGAAAACCTCCGGTTGCTCCGGCATGGCCTACAAGCTGGAATTCGTCGATGTCGAAAACAGCGACGACGTGCGTTTCGAAAGCCACGGCGTGGCGATCTTCACCGACGCCAAGAGCCTGGCCTATCTGGACGGCACCGAGCTGGACTACGCCAAGGAGGGTTTGAACGAAGGCTTCAAGTTCAACAACCCCAACGTCAAGAACGAGTGCGGCTGCGGCGAAAGCTTCAACGTCTGATTGCCGATACCGTCGCCGGGCGGAGCGTGGACGCGCAAGCCGTCATGCTCCGCCTGTGTTTTTCCGGCTCCTCCCTTCGCTCCGGACGCATAGATGAACCACGATTTCAATCAGGACTTCTTCGCCCTGTTCGGCCTGCCGCGCCGCTTCGCGCAGGATGCCGCCGCGCTTGACGCCGCCTGGCGCGCCGCCGCCGCCCAGGTTCACCCGGACCGCTATGCCAGCGCCGGCGACGCCGAGAAACGCAGCGCGCTGATGCTGGCCACCCGCGTCAACGAGGCGTATCAAACCCTCAAATCCCCGCTGAACCGCGCCCGCTACCTGTTGCAGCTGTCCGGCGTCGACACTCAGGAAGAAAACAATACCCGGATGCCGGCGGATTTCCTGATGGCGCAGATGGAATGGCGCGAGGACATAGACGACGCACGCGCCAGCGTAAATGCGCTGGAGTCGTTGTCGCACCGGCTGCGCGGCGAGGTCAAGGCCATGCAGGCCGAGCTGGAAACGGCGCTGGACGCGCGCGGCGACTTGGACGGCGCAGCCGTTCTGGTGAGAAAATTGCGCTTCATGGAAAAGCTGGACCAGGAAATCGGCGACGCCATCGAGAGCCTGCTGGACTAAGCTCCCTTCGCGACGCCGCCCTGAGCAACGACATAAAGATCACGACATGGCCTTACTGCAAATCGCCGAACCCGGCCTCTCCGCCGCTCCCCACCAACACCGCCTGGCCGTTGGCATCGACCTTGGCACCACTAATTCGCTGGTGGCCACCGTCCGCAGCGGCGCCTCCGTCGTCTTGCCGGACGAGCATGGCCGCAGCCTGCTGCCGTCGGTGGTGCGCTACGGCGACGAAGGCGTGCTGGCGGTGGGCTACGACGCCCAGCGCGAGCAGAACCGCGATCCGCACAACACCGTAGTCTCGGCCAAGCGTTTCATGGGCCGCGGCATCAGCGACATCAAGGACATCGGCAGCCTGCCTTATCGTTTCGTGGACGCGCCGGGCATGGTGCAACTGGTCACCCGCGCCGGCATCAAAAGCCCGGTGGAAGTGTCGGCCGACATCCTGCGCGCCTTGAAAGACCGCGCCGAAGCCAGCCTGGGCGGCGAACTGACCGGCGCCGTGATCACCGTGCCGGCCTACTTTGACGACGCCCAGCGCCAGGCCACCAAGGACGCCGCGCGCCTGGCCGGCCTGAACGTGCTGCGCCTGCTCAACGAGCCGACCGCCGCCGCCATCGCCTACGGCCTGGACAACGGCAGCGAAGGCACCTACGTCGTCTACGATCTGGGCGGCGGCACGCTGGACGTGTCCATCCTGAAGCTGACCCGCGGCGTATTCGAAGTGCTGGCCACCAGCGGCGACTCGGCGCTGGGCGGCGACGACTTCGACCACCGCGTATTCTGCTGGATGCTGGAATCGGCCGGCCTTTCCGGCCTGTCGGCCCACGACATGCGCCTCTTGCACACCCGCGCGCGCGAAGCCAAGGAAGCGCTGACCGACCACGCCAGCACCCGCATCACCGCCATCCTGTCGGACGGCCAGTCGCTGGACCTGGAGCTGGACCAGGCCACGCTGCATGCCATCACCAAGACGCTGGTGGACAAGACGCTGCAGCCGGTGCGCAAGGCCCTGCGCGACGCCAAGCTCGCGCCCGAGGACATCCAGGGCGTGGTGATGGTGGGCGGCGCCACCCGCATGCCGCACGTGCAAAAAGCCGTGGCGGACTACTTTGGCCGCGCCCCGCTGACCAATCTGGACCCGGACAAGGTGGTGGCGCTGGGCGCCGCCATCCAGGCCAATTTGCTGGCCGGCAACAAGCAGGACGACGAATGGCTGTTGCTGGACGTGCTGCCGCTGTCGCTGGGCATCGAAACCATGGGCGGCCTGACCGAGAAGATCATCCCGCGCAACAGCACCATCCCGGTGGCGCGCGCGCAGGACTTCACCACCTTCAAAGACGGCCAGACCGCCATGTCCATCCACGTGCTGCAGGGCGAGCGCGAGTTGGTCTCCGACTGCCGCAGCCTGGCCAAGTTCGTGCTGACCGGCATTCCGCCCATGGTGGCCGGCGCCGCGCGCATCCGCATCACCTTTCAGGTGGATGCCGACGGCCTCTTGTCCGTCACCGCCCGCGAGCAGACGTCCGGCGTGGAGGCCAGCATCGAGGTCAAGCCGTCCTACGGCCTGTCCGACGACGAAATCAGCCGCATGCTGACCGACTCCATGGCCAACGTGCAGGAAGACATCGAGGCGCGCAAGCTGCGCGAGGCCATCGTCGATGCCGAAAGCCTGCGCGACGCGACGCGCAACGCCTTGGAACAGGACGGCGATCTGCTGGATGAGTCCGAACGCGCCGCCGTGGAAGCCGCCGTCGCCGCCGTGGACGCCGCCATCGCCGCCGCCGAGACCCGCCGCGTCAACGAAGCCAGCGCCGCGCTGAACCACGCTACCGAAACCTTCGCCGCCCGCCGCATGGACCGCAACATCCGCCGCGCGCTGAAGGGCCACAAGATTACCGATTTGTAAGGACTCGCCATGCCGCGAATCATTGTTCTGCCCCATCCCGACCTGTGCCCCGAGGGCGCGGTGATCGACAACGCCGAAACCGGACAAAGCATCTGCGACGCGCTGCTCGCCCACGACATCGAAATCGAACACGCCTGTGAAATGTCCTGCGCCTGCACCACCTGCCACTGCATCGTGCGCGAAGGCGGCAACTCGCTGAACGAGGCCGACGAGCTGGAAGAAGATCTGCTGGACAAGGCCTGGGGCCTGGAAGCGCAATCGCGCCTGTCCTGCCAGGCCATCGTTGCCGACGAAGACCTGGTCATCGAGATTCCCAAGTACACGATCAACCACGCTAGAGAGCACCACTGAAGGGAGGGCAAGCTGCATGAAATGGACCGACGTTAACGACATCGCCATCGAACTGGCCGAAGCCCATCCCGAGGTGGACCCCAAGTCCGTGCGCTTCGTCGATCTGCACAACTGGGTGGTGGACCTGCCCGACTTTGACGACGACCACAGCCGCGGCGGCGAGCGCGTGCTGGAGGCGATTCAGCAGGCATGGATAGACGAGGTGGAATAAGCCACTTTCGCATCAAGGCCCCGCCAAGCGGGGCCTTTGTCATGGCAGCGCGTGTCAATCCGCCGCAGCGGGTTTATCATCGGTGAATACGCGCCGGCGCTGGGCCGGCAACCGACACGGAGCCGCCATGTTCACCCTCATCATCGGCAACAAGAACTACTCCTCTTGGTCGCTGCGTCCCTGGCTGGTGCTGAAGATGCTGGACGAGCCGTTCAAGGAACAGCAGATCGACCTGTTCCTATCCGACACCAAGGCGCGCATCCTGGCCGCCAATCCGGCCGGCAAAGTGCCGGTGCTGGTGGACGGCAAACTGCGGGTTTGGGATTCGCTGGCCATCTGCGAATATCTGGCCGAGTGCTTTCCCGCAGCGCGCTTGTGGCCGGACGACGCCAAGCTGCGCGCCGTCGCCCGCTCCATCGTGGCGGAAATCCATTCCGGCTTTGAGGCGCTGCGGCGCAGCCTGTCGATGGACATCACCCTGCGGCAGATCGATTACGAAAGCTCGCCGGCGGTGGAGGCCGACATCGCGCGCGTCGTTTCGCTATGGGAAGAACACCGCGCCAGCCATATCGCCGACGGCGATTTCCTGTTTGGCCATTTCACCATCGCCGATGCCTTCTTCGCGCCGATCTGCACCCGATTCCAAACCTATAACGTCGCGCTGCCGCCCGCTTCCCAGGCTTACGTGCGCCATATTCTCAGCCTGCCGGCCATGCAGGAGTGGTATCGGGCGGCCGAACTGGAAAATAACAGGCCCGCTTGATGAATCGTGGTCGAAAGGTGTCGCAAATCGAGTGGAACAACGCGCCATAAGTCATTAGAATGGCGCGTTTTTTATATTTTCATTACATCAAGGAAATCCGAACATGAGCACCCCGTTCATCATTGGCGTTGCTGGCGGCAGCGGCAGCGGCAAAACCACGGTTACCAACAAGGTGCTGGAAACCATTGGTTCCGAGATGGCGGCGGTAATCATCCAGGACTACTACTATCGCGACCAGAGCCACCTGACTTTCGAGCAGCGGCTGGGCACCAACTACGACCACCCGCAGGCGTTCGACTGGCCGCTGCTGATCTCGCATATCGATGATCTGCGCAACGGCCGCGCCATCGAGATGCCGGTGTACGACTTCGCCAACCACACCCGCTCCGACCAGACCGTCACCGTGCAACCGGCGCCGGTGATCGTGATCGAAGGCCTGTTCCCGCTGTACGATGCCGCGCTGCGCGAAATGATGTCGCTGAAAATCTTCGTCGATACCGATTCCGACGTCCGCTTCATCCGCCGCCTCAAGCGCGACATCGCCGAGCGCGGCCGCACCATGGAAAACGTGATCGAGCAATACCTGACCACGGTGCGCCCGATGCACAACCAGTTCATCGAGCCGACCAAGCGCTTCGCCGACGTGATCCTGCCGCACGGCGCCAATGACCCGGCGGTGGACATCATCACCACCAAGGTGGCCAGCCTGATGGTGTGACTGACGTCCGCCCGCCAAGCCGCCTCCGGGCGGCTTTTTGCTGCCTGCTTGACGCCCGCCGCCGCCGGGCACAGAATCGCCTGCGCGCCGCATGGCGCATTCTCAACAAGGACTATCATGCATACGATCAAACCGCGCAATCCGCTGGCTTGCGCGCCGATATTGAAAAAAGGCGGGGCGCATGCGGCCAGCCGCTCCGGGCAGCGCCATGCGCAAAAACAGGCGCTATGGGCCGAACTGCAGGACTGGAACGAATGGGATGACCATCCGCTCGCCGCAAGCCAGGGCGAAGCCGACGCCGAAGAGGCGTTTTTGGCGAACGCAGCCGCAAAAGCAACAGGCCATCATCGAGATGGCCTGTTGCTTTTGCGCGCTGGCACGCTAACAATTCCGTACAATGCATTTACACAAGGAGACATGCGCTGCCAGTAGAATGCGCCTTTCGCTATTGCAAATTGGATCACCGCCTCATGAAATGGATCGCCACCACGCTGCTGATGCTGCTGCTTGCCGGCTGCGGCAGCATGGGCCTGAAAAAACCGCAAGTCAGCCTCAGCAATATCGAACCGGGCAAGAGCACGCTGTTCGAGCAAAACTTCCTGGTGACGCTGCGCATCAGCAACCCCAACGCCATCCCGCTGAAAGCCAATGGCCTGACCTTCGAAGTGATGGTGGCCGGCGAGAAACTGGGTACCGGCATGAGCGACCAGCCGATCTCCATCCCGGCCAACGGCGAAGGCCAGGTGCAGCTGCAGGTGCGCACCTCGCTGGCGGGCTGGATACGCCAGCTGGCCAACTGGCAGCAGTTGCCCGGCGGCAAGCTGGACTACGATGTCCATGGCCAGTTGCAAGGTCTGAACGGCATGGCGGACCTGCCGTTCGAAAGCAAGGGGCAGTGGCAACTGCCCGCGCTGAAAAAATAGGCTTTAACGCTGCAAGGGGGCGACGCAGTCGTTGCCCTCGAAGCTGACGCTGAGCACTTCCTGCGTTTTCTTGTCGACCACAAAATTGGTGGCGCAGCGGTACTGGTAGGTGCCGCCGCCGCTGAAACCATTGCTGACCCAACGCCCCGGCGTTTCGATCACCTTGGCTTGGCCGTTGTTGTCGGTGACGGTCACCTTGGTGCCGGGCTCGTAACGAGTGTTCTCGGTCAGCGGCTGCTGCACCGTGCTTTCTTTCACATACGAATACAGCATATTGCCATTGGGCATTTGCATGGTCTTGGTGGGCGGCCCCCATACGCTCAACATTTCGTTGGCGTCGCGGCCCTGCCAGCGATATACCTTTTGCGCGTAGCCTTCCTGGGTGGGAATCATGGAGCAGCCGGCCATGCCCAGCAGCAACAGCGGTAACAACAGCTTGTTCATTGTCAGCCTTTTTCTTGTCCGATACGCATCACGCCGTCCATTTTCCCGTCTGAGCATGAAAAACGCCAGCCCAAGGGCTGGCGTAGCAAATCAAACCATCTGATTTTTACAATTTGAAGCGGCTGAACGCCTGCTGCATGCTGCGCGCCACCCCATCCAGCGCATTCAGCGTTTGCTGCGCCTCCTGCAGCGCGGCATCGGAATCGAGGATCTTGTTGTTGATCGACTCGGTGCTCTGCGCCATCGCCGTGGTGGCGTTGTGCTGCTCGCCGGTGGACAGGGCGACATCGCCTATCTTGTCCACCACTTGGCCCATCGCGCGGGTGATGTCCACCAAACGTGAACGCGCCTGTTCGGTCTGGCTGGCGCTGCTGTCCACTGACTGGATGGTGCGCTCCATATTGCCCACCGCCTTGCCGGTTTCGGACAGAATGTTCTGCACCATATTGCCGATCTCCACCGTGGCCGTGCCGGTGCGCTCCGCCAGCTTGCGCACCTCGTCGGCCACCACGGCGAAGCCGCGGCCCTGCTCGCCGGCGCGCGCGGCTTCGATCGCGGCGTTCAGGGCCAGCAGATTGGTCTGATCGGCAATGTCGCGGATCACGCTGGTGATCTTGGAAATCTCCTGCGAACGCTGCTCCAGCGCCGCCAGCAGGCCGGCCAGCTCGCCCACCGACTGGCTGGTGCGCGCCATCTCGCCGCTGATGCGCTGCAGCTCCTCGGCGCTGGCCTGGGAGTGGGCGCCGGTATCGCGCGCCAGCTCGTCGGTTTCGCGGGTGGCGTCGGCGATGTGCGAGATGCTGACGGTCACTTCTTCAATCGCCGCCGCGTTGGAGCTGGAAATATCGGCCAGCGCATGCGAATCCTCGGCCACCTTGGCCACCACCGCGCCGACGGAGATCACGCCCTGGGTCAACTGCTCGGCTTCGCTACGCAGATCGCGGAACATGCCGTTCAGGCGTTCGACAAACTGGTTGAAGGCTTCTGCCATCTGCGCCACCTCGTCCTCGCCCTCCGCGCGGATGCGGCGGGTCAGATCGCCCTCGCCTTGCGAAATCTCACGCAGCGCGTCGCGCACCTGGATCAAGCCCTTCAGCAAACGCCCCAGATACGAACCCGCCAGCAGCAGCATCACCACCAGCACCACCAGCAGTTCGATCACCATATCGACCATCATCTGCCGCAGCGGCGCGTCGCGCAGTTCGCTGTCCACCACCACGCCCAGCACCCAGTCGCTGCCTTCCACCGGGCTCAGGCGCAGCAAGCGGCGTCCGCCGTCCAGCTCCACCTCGGCCGCTTCCTTCTTGTCCAACAGGCTGGCGATGTGGTCAGCATCCATGCCCGGCATCAGGTCGGACAGCGGCTTCAAAGCCGTATCCGGCTTGGGATAAGCAATCAGTTTGCCATCCTTGCCCATCAGGAACACAAAGCCATTGCCCGGCAAGGACACGGACAAGACCGACTTCACCAGCTGGCCGATGGCGATGTCGCCGCCGACCACCTTGTTGCCGGCCGGCAAGGCCTGGGCCACGGTGATGACCAGATCGTTGATGGTGGCGCTAGCGGGCTTGTACGGCGGCGTCACGATCACGCCGCCCTTGGCCTTGGCGGTCTTGAACCAGCCGCGCGAAGCGGGATCGTATTCCGGGCTGGGCTTCTGCTTGCCGGGGATGGAATAGACCATGCCCTTGGTGTCGCCGTCGCCGACAAAAATCTGGATATAGCCACCGGCCTCGGCCAGCTGCTGCAGATAGAGGGTGGGATCGGCTTCGCCGCCGTGGCGCACGGCGCTGGCGATGATCTGCCGGCGCTGCTCCAGCCAATTGGAGACGAAGCGCTGCTGTCCGCTGATGGCCAGATCGAGCTGGGCATCGATGCTGTCGGACAGATTGCTGCGGAATTTCAGATAGGCGCTGACGGCTGTGGCGCAGGTAGCGACCAATATGGCCAGCGCCAATAGCAGGGCGATCTTGCTTCGGATGGATTTCATGGCATTGCGCTTTTCATCGACGATGGGCCGGCCCCACACCACCCGCGCAGAGCCTGCGCAGGCAGCGAGCCTCAAAACGCGGCAAATTGTAAATCACAGTTACAAATTGCGCGACCAGTCGTAAGCAAAATAATCCAACATCCTGACCAGCAGACAAGCAATAGCCAGCCGACATGTCGCTTCCGCCACACTGCCGGCCGGCTGCTTCTCGATCTTGTTATAGCTTGAAACGTCCAAACGCGTCCTGCATGGTGCGCGCCACGCGACGCAAATCTTCCAGCGTCTGCATCGCGCCCTGCAGCGCGGCGTCGGAGTCCAGAATCTGGTTGTTGATCGACTCGGTGCTTTGCGCCATCGCCGTGGTGGCGTTGTGCTGTTCGCTGGTGGACAAGGCCACGTCGCCGATCTTGTCTATCACCTGCTGCATGGCGTCGCTGATGGCGATCAGGCGGCCGCGCGCCTGGCTGGTCAGTTCCACGCTGGTATCCACCGCGCCCACCGTGCGCTGCATATTGCCCACCGCCTTGCCGGTTTCGCTGAGGATGTTCTCCACCATATCGCTGATTTCCACCGTCGCCTTGCCCGTGCGTTCCGCCAGCTTGCGCACCTCGTCCGCCACAACCGCGAAGCCGCGGCCCTGTTCGCCGGCGCGTGCCGCCTCAATGGCCGCGTTCAGCGCCAAGAGGTTGGTCTGATCGGCGATGTCGCTGATCACGCTGGTGATCTTGGAAATCTCCTGCGAGCGCTGCTCCAGCGAGCCCAGCAGCGCAGACAGCTCGCCTACGGACTGGCTGGTATGCTCCATCTCGGTGCTGATGCGCTGCATGTCGCCGGCGCTCTCGCGCGAGTGCTCGCCGGTGTTGCGCGCCAGCGAATCGGTTTCGCGCGTCGCATCGGCGATGTGCGAGATGCTGACGGTCACTTCTTCGATCGCCGCCGCGTTGGAGCTGGAAATATCAGCCAGGCGATGCGAGTCGTCGGCCACCTGCTTGACCGCGCCGCCGACTTCGATCACGCCTTGCGCCAGTTGCTCGGCCTCATCGCGCAGCTCGCGGAACATGCCGTTCAAACGGCCGACAAACAGATTGAACGCCTTGGCGGTCTGCGCCACTTCGTCATCGCCCTGCACATCGATGCGGCGGGTCAGATCGCCCTCGCCCTGCGCGATCTCCTGCATCGCGTCGCGCACCTGGACCAGGCCGCGCAACAGCTTGGCCAGATAGCCGGAACTGAGCGACACCAGCACCAGCAGCACCACGGCCACGCCGCCGGCGATCAGCCAGATCAGCTGCGTCACCGGCGCCAGCACCGCGGCTTCGTCCGCCGCCACCGCCAGCACCCAATCGGTGCCGGACACCTGGCGCAGCACCACCAGGAAGGTCTTGCCCTCGATCTCCAGCGGCGTCACTTCGCCGCTGTTCACCAGTTGCTGGAAACGGTTGTCGTCCAAAGCCGGAATCAGCTCGCCAATCGGCTTCAACTCCTGGCCCGGCTTGGGATAGGCGATGACCTTGCCCTGGCGGGTCAGCAGGAAGGCGTGGCCGTCGCCGGCCAGCTTGATGTCCAGCACCGACTTCACCAGTTTCTCGATCAGGATATCGCCGCCGACGACGATTTCCTGGCCCGGCGCCTTGTCGGCGATGGTGATCACCAGCTTGTCCTTGGTTTCCGGCTCGGAGTCTTTGTACGGATCGGTGACGATCACGCCGCCGGCGGCCTTGGCCTGCTGGTACCACGGCCGTTGGGCCGGCTGGTATTCGGCGCTGGGCTTGGCGCGGCCGGGCACGGAGTAGAACATTTCGCCGCTGTCGCCGTGGCCGGCATAGATGATGTTGAAACCGCCGCCCTTGGCGATCTGCTGCAGATAGTAGCTGGCCTGCGGATCGCCGGCGCGGCTGAGGCTGGCGCCGATCAGGTTCTTGCGCACCGTCAGCCATTCCGACACCAAGCCGCCTTGCAATTGCTGCACCTGGGTGACTTCGCGTTTGGCCTCGTCGTAGGCGTGGTTGCGGATATTCAGGCAAGCGAGAATGGTGACGCTGAGGGTGGCCACCAGAATAGAGGCCGCCGTCAGCAGCATGAGCTTGTGTCGGATAGAGCGCATGATGATAAGCCGATACTGATATAAAAGGCTTATTATCCGGCATGCTGGCTGCGGCGCATCGTTAAAAATAACATTCTATTTAAATAATAACGCCAAATTTCAATCATTCTTGCTGAAAGATGGCAATAAAGCTTAATCGCGCCATTCTGCGCTCTGTTGCCACAGCAGGCTGTCGATGAATTTCAGCAGGGGATCGGCGTCGCGGCGCGGATGCCAGACATGCTCCACTTCTATCGCCAGATCGGCGTCGTCTATGCGCCGCCAGCGCAGGCCGGCGTCTCCTCCCCGCAACACTTGCGCGATCAAATCCGGCAGCACCGCCACCGCCGGCAGCCGCTCCAGCAGCAAGGGAATCGCCAGCAGGCTGGCGGTGGAGGCGATCACCCGCCGCGCCTGGCCATGCGCGCGCAGATAGTCGTCCACCAGGCTGGCGTCGTTGCCGATGTACGAGGTGTACAAATGCGGCGGCCGCGCCAGCTGGGCCGCGTCCAGCAAGGAGGGCAATGCCAGGCGGCCGGCGTGGTGCACGCAGACGAAGCGGCTGCGGAACAAACGCCGCCGGCTCAAGCGCTCAGGCAGTTGCGGAAAGTGGCCGATGGCGCCGTCGATGCGCCGTTCGTCCAGCGCGGCCGGCACCTCGGACGCCGGCATCGCCAGCACCTGCAGGCATAAGCCGGGCGCCTGTTCTTGCAGGGAGGCGATCAGCCGCGGCAACAACGCCGCCTCCAGCAAGTCCGGCATCGCCAGCCGGTACGCCCCGTCCAGTTGGGCTGGATCGAAAGCGTGCGGCGCGATCAGCTGCTGCGCCTGCGCCAGCCATGCCTCCAACAGCGGCAGCAAGGCCTCGGCATAGGGAGTGGCCACCATGCGTCGGCCATCGCGGCACAACAGCGGGTCGCCGCACTGTTCGCGCAGCCGCTTCAGGATATGGCTGACCGCCGGCTGGCCCAGGCACAGCCGCTCCGCGCTCTGGCTGACGCTGCGCGTGCTCAGCAGCGTGTGCAGCACCACCAGACTGTTCAGATCGAGGCGGCGCAAGCGCAGGGCGTCAATATCATTCACAGTAATACATCCAATGAAAACGATCGATTTTATTAAATCATAAGCGCTTTCTACACTGGCGGCATCCCCCACTATCGGATGCCTCGGCATGCAATCCTCCCCGCACTCGACCAGCCGTGCCCGCCTGCTGGCGATCGCCTTGATCGCCTGGCTGGAATTCCTGCAAAACGGCCTGCTCAACTTCGCCTCCTCGCAGGTCATGGGCGGCATCGGCGCCGGCCCGGAGGAATTCAGCCGGGCGGCGATGGCGTATGCGCTGTGCGCGGTGGTTGCCTTGTTCAACCATCAGTGGTGCGTGGAGCGCTTCGGCTCGCGCCGCCATCTGCAGGCGTCCATCGTTCTGTTCGCGCTGGGCGCGCTGATCGCCGGCGCGGCAGAGTCGCCTGACGGTTTCATCGCCGGCCGCGCGATACAGGGCCTGGGCGGCGCCGCCTTCTTCACCGCGGCGCGCTTGGAAGTGGCGCAACTGCCGCTGGCCAAGCGCGGCCTGGGGCTGGTGGCCTTCGGCCAGGCGCTGCTCCTGGGCAGCGCGCTGGGGCCGCTCTTGGGCGGCTGGCTGCTGCAGGCCCATGGCTGGCGCGCGCTGTGCTGGGGCGTTTTGCCGTTTCTGCCGCCGGCGCTATGGGCCGCCCGCCTGCTGCCCTTGCGCCCGCCCGCGCCCCGCCCCGGGCATTACCCGGCGCAATCGTTTGTCTGGCTGCTGGCGGCAGTGTTTTTGCTGCAATGGCTGATTCAGCAAATGCCTTACCAACTGTTCGGCCATCCGCAATGGCTGGCTGCCGCCGGCGCAGCCGGCATCGTCAGCTATGCCTTGTTCCGCTCCCTGCACCGCCGCCGCGCCTCGGACCGCCGCCGCTGGCGTCTGTTGCGGCGGCCCGGCTACCGCATGGGCCTGTTCGGTTACAGCTGCTGCTACCTGCTGGTTTCGGCCAATAGCTATATCCTGCCGATGTTGACGGTGCAGGCCTTGGGTTTCGACCTGCCCACCAGCGGCCTGCTGCTGTCGATCAGCTATCTGGCGGGCATGTTGTTCGCGCTGCTGTACGCCGGCCTGTTGCTGCGCGGACGCGCGCCCGGCCTGCGCCAGACGCTGCTGGCCAGTTGCGCGCTGCTGGCGGCCTACGGCTGGCTGATGAGCGGCCTCAACGGCGAGGCCGGCGTCGGCCGCTTGACGCTGATCCTGCTGCTGAACGGCGGCTTCATGTCCCTGTTCATCATGTCGGTGGCGCAGAGCACCTTCCGCACCATCGCCCCCGCCGCCTTTGCCCACGCCTATCAAACCAAGAACATCGTGCGCCAGGTTTCGATCTCCGCCGGCGTGGCCCTGGCCAGCGTTTTCATGCAGGAACGCAACGCGCTGCATTACAACCGTCTGGCCGAGCGATTTTCCTGGGATGCGTGGCAATTTAACGACGCTTTGCATCTTTTACGGGAACAATTGCCCAATTTGAGCGATACTCAGCGACTTGGAGTGCTGGCCGGCGAACTGGCCCGGCAGGCCACGCTGATTTCCTGTCTGGACTTTTTCCGTCTGGAGGTATGGATCGCGCTGGCGCTGGCGGGCTGTCTGCTCGCCCTGCGCGCAGCGGATTGATCTGCGGCAGCCGGCTCTCGCTCGTACCCATGTTTCATCAGGAAGAAATTGTCATGCGCAAGAGCGGCACGCAATCGGAGACCTTCAACAAGATCGTCGAGGCCAGCCTGCAGCTGTTCAATCAGGAAGGCGAACGCGTCATCACCACCAACCACATCGCCGAGCGGATGAACATCAGCACCGGCAAGCTCTACTATCACTTCCGCAACAAGGAAGAGATCATCAACGAGCTGTACCATCGCTATGTGAAGGGGATGGCGGAGCAATTGTCCGCCGCGCTGAACCACAACAACTCGATCGAGGCGATGGTGATGGCGATGGAAAAGACGCTGCGCCATATCTGGAGCTTCCGCTTCCTGCCCAAGAGCCTGCCCAGCCTGTTCTGCGTCAACCCGCAATTGGAAGAGGAACATCAGCAGCTGTCCCGCGGCCAGCTGAACAGCAAGCTGGGCCAGCTGTTCGCCAGCCTGCGCGAACAAGGCATGCTGCTGGTGGATGACCAGCAGCTGGTGCATCTGGTGCAGCATTTCCAAATGGTGCAAACCGGCTGGGTCAACACCATCAAGCAGAACGCCAGCGCGGCGGAGCTGGACAAGCTGATCCAGTCCGGCTGCCGCAGCCTGATGTTCCTCTTGGCGCCCTACGTCAGTCCGCGCTTCCAGTCGCCGTTCGAGCGCGTGTTCTCGCGTTATGCCTAACTAGGCCTGATACCCGCCACGAAACCCACGAAAATCACGAACATCTGCTGCGCCCAACAAACTATTTGGCCAAGCATCGGCACGGCGCGACGTATTGAGTTTCGGTGTAAGCTTTTCGTGGATTTCGTGGCCAAAATCCGCCGTTCAAATAAAAACACCCCGCGATCGCTCGCGGGGTGTTTTCGTTCAGACCGGCAAACCGGGCTTAGATCATGCCCTTGCTCTTCAAGAGTTCGAACATGGTCTTGCCGATTTCGGCCGGGCTGCGGGTGTAGGCGATGCCTGCGCGCTCGAAAGCCTTGAACTTCTCTTCCGCCGTGCCCTTGCCGCCGGAGATGATGGCGCCGGCGTGGCCCATGCGCTTGCCCTTCGGCGCGGTGACGCCGGCGATGTAGCCGACCACCGGCTTGGTCACGTAGGACTTGGCGAACTCGGCCGCTTCCTCCTCGGCGGAACCGCCGATTTCGCCGATCATCACGATGGCGTCGGTATCCGGATCATCCTGGAACAGCTTCAGCGCGTCAATGTGGCTGGTGCCCGGGATCGGGTCGCCACCGATGCCGATGCAGGTGGACTGGCCCAGGCCCAGCGCGGTGGTTTGCGCCACGGCTTCGTAGGTCAGGGTGCCGGAGCGGGACACGATGCCGATGCGGCCCGGGTTGTGGATGTGCCACGGCATGATGCCGATCTTGCACTCGCCCGGGGTGATGATGCCGGGGCAGTTCGGGCCGATCAGGCGGATGCCGGCTTCGTCCACGGCCTTCTTCACGTACAGCATGTCCAGGGTCGGCACGCCTTCGGTGATGCAGACGATCAGCTTCACGCCGCTGTCGATGGCTTCCAGGATGGAATCCTTGGCGAAGGCTGCGGGCACGTAGATCACCGAGGCGTCAGCCTGGGTTTGACGCACGGCGTCCTTCATGGTGTTGAACACCGGCAGGCCCAGGTGCTCGGAACCGCCCTTGCCCGGGGTGACGCCGCCCACAACCTTGGTGCCGACCTTCAGCGCCTGTTCGGCGTGGAAAGTACCGTTCTTGCCAGTGAAGCCTTGCACCAGCACTTTGGTGTCTTTGTTTACCAATACGCTCATTTTGTATTCCTCAGCTCAGTGCGGGTCTCAGGCAGCGGCCTTGACGGCGGCGACGATCTTCTCGGCAGCGTCGTTCAGACCCTGGGCGGAAGTCAGTTTCAGACCGGATTCGTCCAGGATCTTGGCGCCCAGTTCGGCGTTGTTGCCTTCCAGACGCACCACCACCGGCACCGTCACGTTCACTTCCTTCACGGCGGCGATGATGGCCTCGGCGATCATGTCGCAGCGGACGATGCCGCCGAAGATGTTGATCAGCACGCCTTGCACCGAGGTGTCGGCCAGGATCAGCTTGAACGCTTCGATCACGCGCTCCTTGGTGGCTCCGCCGCCCACGTCCAGGAAGTTGGCCGGCTGGCCGCCCTTCAGCTTGATGATGTCCATGGTAGCCATCGCCAGGCCGGCGCCGTTCACCATGCAGCCGATATTGCCTTCCAGGGCCACGTAGTTCAGGTCGAACTCGGAAGCCTTCACTTCGCGCTCGTTCTCCTGGCTCTTGTCGCGCATGGCCAGCAGGTCCGGGTGGCGGTACAGGGCGTTGGAGTCCAGATTGATCTTGCCGTCCACGCAGGCCAGTTGGCCGTTTTCGCGCAGCGCCAGCGGGTTGACTTCGAACAGGGCGAAGTCGTTCTCGACGAAGGCCTTGTAAGCGCCCAGCATCAGCTTGGTGAAGGAAGCGACTTGCTCGCCCTTCAGCTGCAGCGCGAAAGCGGCGTCGCGCGCCTGGAACGGCTGCATGCCGACCAGCGGATCGATCTCGATCTTGATGATCTTTTCCGGGGTCTCTTCGGCCACTTTTTCGATTTCCACGCCGCCTTCGGTGGAAACCATGAACACGACGCGCTGGCTGCCGCGGTCCACCACGGCGCCCAGGTACAGTTCGCGCTGCACCGGGTACATGTCTTCGCAGACCAGAACCGAGTTCACCGGCTGGCCGGCGGCGTCGGTTTGATAGGTCACCAGATTGGTGCCGATCAGGGTCTTGGCGACTTCAGCGGCTTCTTCGCGGCTCTTCACCACTTTCACACCGCCCGCCTTGCCGCGGCCGCCGGCGTGCACCTGGGCCTTCACGACGGCGAATTTGCCGCCCAGCTTGTCGTAAGCGGCAGCCGCTTCTTCCGGCGACGTGGCCAGAATGCCTTGTTGCACCGGCAGGCCGTAACGGCTCAGCAGCTCTTTCGCTTGGTATTCATGCAGGTTCATCTATGGTTTCCTTTCGGGGAAATGATGGCGGGCATGCGCCTCTGCCTCTATTCCTTGATCGCTTGCCAAACCTTGTTGGCGCAGGCCGCGCCAGCCCCCCGGCTGGCATCTCGGCCCGTTCCCGGTTGGGTCGTGCGCATTGTACACGACCCGCGCTCCCATCAACCGTGCAACGCGCGCTTGTCGGCGGCGAGCGCGGCTTCGTGCACCACTTCGGACAAGGACGGGTGGGCGTGGACAATGCGCGCCAGGTCTTCGCTGGCGGCCTTGAACTCCATCGACACCACGCCCTCGCTCACCAGCTCGGACACCATCGGGCCTATCATGTGCAGACCCAGGATGCGGTCGGTCTTGGCGTCCGCCAGGATCTTGACCATGCCCTGCGCCTGGCCCAGGCCCAGCGCGCGTCCGTTGGCGCCGAAGCCGGAAGTGCCCTTCTTGTACTCGATGCCCTCGGCTTTCAGCTGCTCCTCGGTCTTGCCGACCCAGGCGATTTCCGGCGAGGTGTAGATCACCCACGGAATCACGCCGAAATCGACATGCGGCTTCTGGCCGGCGATGCGCTCGGCCACGGCCACGCCCTCTTCCGACGCCTTGTGCGCCAGCATCGGGCCACGCACCACGTCGCCGATCGCCCACACATTGGGCAGATTGCTATGGCAGTGCTCGTCCACGGCGACGAAGCCGCGCTCGTCCAGCTGCAGGCCCACCACCTCGGCGCCCAGGCCCTGGGTGTTCGGCACGCGGCCGATGGACACGATCAGCTTGTCGAACTCGGCCTTCACCGCTTCGCCGTTCAGCTCGTAATTGACAGTGACGCTCTTCTTGCCGGTCTTGATCTCGCCGATCTTCACGCCCAGCTTGATGTCGAGACCCGTATCTTTAGTCAGCGTCTTGAACGCTTCCTTGGCGATCTGTTGGTCGGCGGCCGCCAGGAAGGTCGGCATCGCTTCCAGAATGGTCACTTCGGCGCCCAGGCGCTTCCAGACGCTACCCATTTCCAGGCCGATCACGCCGGCGCCGATCACGCCCAGGCGCTTCGGCACCGCCGTCAGCGCCAGCGCGCCTTCGTTGTCCAGCACCAGCTGGTTGTCGGTGGCCAGGCCCGGCAGCGCGCGCGGGCTGGAGCCTGTGGCCACGATCACGTGGACGGCTTCCAGGGTATCCACCACCGCGCCATTGTCGGTGACTTCGATCAGCCACTTGTCGCCCTGGCGGCCCTTGAAGCTGGCCAGGCCATGGATGTTGGCAACCTTGTTCTTCTTGAACAGGAAGCTGATGCCGGCGGCGTTCTTGGTGATGATCTCGGTCTTGCGGGCCAGCATCTGGCCCACGTCCATCTTGGCGCCGGACACGCTGATGCCGTGTTTGGCGAAATCATGCTGCACGGCGTGGAAGTTTTCCGACGACTGCAGCAGCGCCTTGGACGGAATGCAACCGACGTTCAGGCAGGTGCCGCCGAGGGAAGGCTTGCCTTCCGGGTTCTTGAACAGGTCCACGCAAGCGGTGTTGAAGCCCAGCTGGGCCGCGCGGATGGCCGCGACATAACCGCCGGGACCGCCGCCGATCACTACCACATCAAACTGTTGGCTCATGGGATTTCCCTTGGGGTCAGGCCTTGCCGACTTTGAACAGCAAGGCCCCGAAAGCAATCATGAACAGCGCGATGACGATCTTGCCGAACAGGTTGTAATAGCTCTCCCGCACGCCTTGCTGGCGCTTTTTCCAGGTCAGGAAAAGCAGCGCCACGCCAGCCAGTACCGAGGCGAGTGCGTAAAGCCAATCCGGCAGATTCATGTTTGCTCCGTTCGTGAAATATCAGACAGGCCGGCTTACGCCGGCCCGGTTCATCACAGGTCGAGCAGCAGACGCGCCGGATCCTCGATGGCGTCCTTGATGGCCACCAGGCTCAGCACCGCTTCGCGACCGTCGATGATGCGGTGGTCGTAGGATTGGGCAAGATACATCATCGGGCGCACCACCACTTGACCGTTCTCAACCACGGCGCGCTCCTTGGTGGCATGCATGCCCAGGATCGCCGATTGCGGCGGGTTGATGATGGGGGTGGACATCATCGAGCCGAAAGTGCCGCCGTTGGAGATGGTGTAAGTGCCGCCGGTCAGCTCTTCCACGGTCAGCTTGCCTTCCTGGGCGCGCTTGCCGAAGTCGGCGATCTGCTTCTCGATCTCGGCCAGGGACAGCTGGTCGGCGTTGCGGATCACCGGCACCACCAGGCCGCGCGGGCTGCCCACGGCCACGCCCACGTCGAAGTAGCCGTGGTAAACGATGTCGTTGCCATCCACCGAAGCGTTGACGATGGGGTATTTCTTCAGCGCGGCAACCACGGCCTTGACGAAGAAGCCCATGAAGCCCAGCTTGATGCCGTGCTCTTTCTCGAACTTCTCTTTGTACTTGTTGCGCAGGTCCATCACCGGCTTCATGTTCACTTCATTGAAGGTGGTGAGGATGGCGTTGGTCTGTTGGCTCATGACCAGACGTTCGGCCACGCGCTGGCGCAGACGCGACATCGGCACGCGCTGCTCCGGACGGCCGGACAGGATGCCGGCGACGTTGACGGCGGACGGCGTGGAAGCCAGGGCGACGCCGGCGTTGGCGGCCGGGGCGATCACCGGACCGGCCTGCGACGGCGCGGCCGACTTGGCGGCGGCTTGCACGTCTTCCTTCAGCACGCGGCCATCGCGGCCGGAGCCGGCCACTTTGGACAGATCGACGCCGGTTTCGGCGGCCAGTTTGGCGGCGGACGGCATCGCGGCGGCGCCGGCAACCGGGGCGGCGGCTTGAACCGGAGCCGGCGCAGCGGCGGGCGCCGGGGCGGCGGCTGCGGCCGGAGCGGCTGCGCCTGCCTTGGCGGCGGTGTCGATCTTGGCGATCAGCTGGCCAGAGGTCACGGTCGCGCCATCCTGCTGGACGATTTCCACCAGCACGCCGGCTTGCGGCGCCGGCAGTTCCAGCACCACCTTGTCGGTTTCCAGGTCGATCAGGTTTTCGTCGCGGTTGACGAATTCGCCGACCTTCTTGTGCCAGCTCATCAGCGTGGCTTCGGATACGGATTCCGGCAGTTGCGGAACTTGGACTTCAATCAGCATGTTCTTCTCCATGGAGGAGCGGCCGCGATGCCGCCCCTTTTCTCTCATTGGCTCAGCGGGAAACCGTCATCGCTTCTTCGACGAAGGCCTTCAACTGGGCGACGTGCTTGCTCATATAACCTACGGCCGGCGAGGCGGACGACGGACGGCCGGCGAACGACAGCTGCTGCTTGGCGTTCAGCAGGCCTTCCAGGCGATGGCGGATCTGGTACCAGGCGCCCTGGTTGCGCGGCTCTTCCTGCACCCACATCACTTCCTTGGCCTGGGTGAAGCGCGCCAGTTCGGCGGCCACCTGCTCGGTCGGGAACGGATACAGCTGCTCGATGCGCACGATGGCCACTTCGTCTTCCAGCCCGCGTTCCTTGCGGCCGGCGGCGAGGTCGTAGTACACCTGGCCGGCGCACAGCACCACGCGCTTGACCTTCTTCGGATCCTTGGCCACGGCATCGCCGATCACCGGGCGGAAGCTGCCGTTGGTCAGGTCTTCGATCGGGCTCATGGAGTCCTTGAAGCGCAGCAGGCGCTTGGACAGGAAGATCACCAGCGGCTTGCGGTACGGACGCAGCACCTGGCGGCGCAGCATGTGGAACATCTGCGCGGCTTCGGACGGCATCACCACCTGCATATTGTGCTCGGCGCACAGCTGCAGCCAACGCTCGACGCGGGCGGACGAGTGTTCCGGGCCCTGGCCGTCGTAGCCGTGCGGCAGGATGGTGGTCAGGCCGCACAGACGGCCCCACTTGGTCTCGCCGGAGGAGATGAACTGGTCGATGGCTACCTGGGCGCCGTTGGCGAAGTCGCCGAACTGCGCTTCCCAGATCACCAGCTGATCCGGCGCGGAGCAGGCGTAGCCGTACTCGTAGGCCAGCACCGCTTCTTCGTTCAGGATGGAGTCGATCACCAGGAAGTCGCCCTGGTTGTCGGACATATTGCGCAGCGGCACATAGGCGCCCTGGTCCCAGCGTTCGCGGTTCTGGTCGTGCAGCACGGCGTGACGGTGGCTGAAGGTGCCGCGGCCGGAGTCTTCGCCGGAGATGCGCACGCCGAAGCCGTTGGTCACCAGAGAGGCGTAGGCCAGCGTCTCGGCCATGCCCCAGTCCACGTTCTGCTCGCCTGCGGCCATCGCCTTGCGGGCGGCCAGCACCTTCTGCACCGTCGGGTGCAGCTTGAAGCCGTCCGGCAGCGTGGTGAACTTGTCGGTCAGGCGCTGGATGTCGGCCAGCGGCAAGGAGGTGTCGGTCGGATGCGCCCAGTGGGTGCCCAGGTACTGGCTGAAATCCAGCGCGTGCTCGCGCTTGTAATTGGACAGCGTGGTCTGCTCCACGTGTTCGCCCTTGTCCAGCGCGTCGCGGTAGGCCTGGATCAGCGCGTCGGCTTCCTCGGCCTTCAGCACGCCTTCCTGCACCAGACGCTCGGCATACATGGCGCGCACGCCTTGATGCTTGGCGATCTTCTTGTACATCATCGGCTGGGTCAGGAACGGGTCGTCGCCCTCGTTGTGGCCGAGCTTGCGGTAGCACACCAGATCGATGACCACGTCCTTCTTGAAGGTCATGCGGTAGTCCAGCGCGGCCTGCATCACGTAGCACACGGCTTCCGGATCATCGCCGTTCACGTGCAGGATAGGCGCCTCGATCATCTTGGCCACGTCGGTGCAGTACATCGTGGAGCGGATGTCGCGGGTATCCGAAGTGGTGAAGCCCACCTGGTTGTTGATGACGATGTGGATGGTGCCGCCGGTGCCGTAGCCGCGGGTCTGCGACAGGTTGAAGGTGCCCTGGTTGACGCCCAGGCCGCCGAAGGCGGAGTCGCCGTGAATCAGCACCGGCACGACGGTCTTGCGCTCATTGTCCTTGCGGCGCTGCTGGCGCGCGCGCACCGAGCCTTCCACCACCGGGTTGACGATTTCCAGGTGCGAGGGGTTGAACGCCAGCGACACGTGCATCGGGCCGTTGGCGGTCGGGATATCGGACGAGAAGCCCATGTGGTACTTCACGTCGCCGGAAGCCATCTGCTGGGCGGCCTTGCCTTCGAATTCGGCGAACAGGTCGCGCGGCTGCTTGCCCAGGGTGTTGACCAGCACGTTCAGGCGGCCGCGGTGGGCCATGCCGATGATCAGTTCCTGCACGCCCTGCTCGGTGGCGTTCTGGATCAGGTGGTCCAGCGCGGCGATGGTGGATTCGCCGCCTTCCAGAGAGAAGCGCTTCTGGCCGACATACTTGGTATGCAGATAACGCTCCAGCGTCTCGGCCGCGGTGATCTGCTTCAGGATGCGCTGCTTCTTGGCCGCGTCGTAGCGCGGGGTGGACAGATCGCCCTCGAAGCGCTTTTGCACCCAGTGCTTCTCGTCGGACTGGGTGATGTGCATGTACTCCACGCCGATATTGCCGCAGTACGTCTGCTTCAGGCGGGACAGGATGTCGGACAGCGGCAGCTTCTGCGCGCCCACCAGCGAACCGGCGTTGAACTGCACCGCCATGTCGGCGTCGGTCAGGCCGTGGGTGGCCGGGTCCAGTTCGCGCACGATGGCCTGGTCCATCCGCTTCAGCGGGTCCAGATTGGCCTGGCGCGAACCCAGCACGCGGTAGGCCGAGATCAGCTTCAGCACGCCCACTTGCTTCTGCATCGCCTCCCAGTCGGTGGCGGCGGCGGTGCGCTGGCCGGTCAAGGGCTTCTTGGCCAGCTGGATGAACGACTCCTGGATCGGCAGGTGCGGCACGTCGCGCTCGGCGGCGCCCGGCGCTTGCGCCAGCTTGTCGAAGTAATCGCGCCACTCGTGCGGCACGGACGTGGCGTCAGCGAGGTACTGTTCGTACAGCTCCTCGATGAACGGGGCATTCCCGCCGAACAGGTAGGAATGGCTGTACATGGATTGCATCATGGTCTGGCTACCCTTTGTCTGGATGTTGCAGCATTTGCGCAAAGCGCTATGGCAAGACGGTCTTGCCGCAGCGCTCTGAGAGCCTTCAGCGGCTCAAAAAAGGGCTGGTCGAAGCCCCCGCTTCAACCAACCCTGCTTCTTCAAATCAGCGCTTGGCGATGTCCACGAAATCGCGACGCTCGGCGCCGGTGTACAGCTGGCGCGGACGGCCGATCTTCATGCCCGGATCGCCGATCATTTCGTTCCAGTGCGCGATCCAGCCCACGGTGCGGGCCAGCGCGAAGATCGGGGTGAACATGGAAACCGGGATGCCGATGGCGGACAGCACGATACCGGAGTAGAAGTCCACGTTCGGGTACAGCTTGCGCTCGATGAAGTACGGGTCGGACAGCGCGATCTTTTCCAGCTCCATCGCCAGTTTGAACTTCGGGCTGTCCTGCAGCCCCAGTTCCTTCAGCACTTCGTCGCAGGTGTGCTTCATGATGGCGGCGCGCGGGTCCATGTTCTTGTACACGCGGTGGCCGAAGCCCATCAGCTTGTAGCGCTTGTCCTTCACGCCCTGCATGAAGTCGGCCACGTTATCCACGGAACCGATCTCGTCCAGCATCTTCAGCACGGCTTCGTTGGCGCCGCCGTGGGACGGGCCCCACAGGCAGGCGATGCCGGCGGCGATACATGCGAACGGGTTGGCGCCGGAGGAGCCGGCCAGACGCACGGTGGAGGTGGAGGCGTTCTGCTCGTGGTCGGCGTGCAGGGTGAAGATGCGGTCCAGCGCGCGGGCCAGCACCGGGTTCACCTTGTACTCTTCGCACGGGGTGGAGAACATCATGTGCAGGAAGTTTTCCGCGTAGGTCAGGCCATTCTTCGGATACGAGAACGGCAGGCCCTTGTTGTAGCGGTAAGCCTGGGCGGCGATGGTCGGCAGCTTGGCGATCAGGCGGTGAGCCGAGATGCGGCGGTGTTCCGGATTGGAGATGTCCAGCGAGTCATGGTAGAAGGCGGACAGCGCGCCCACCACGCCCACCATCACGGCCATCGGGTGCGCGTCGCGGCGGAAACCCTTGAACAGGCTCATCAGCTGGTCGTGCAGCATGTTGTGACGCATCACGCCGCGTTCGAATTCCTTGCGCTGGGCGGTGGTCGGCAGTTCGCCGTTCAGCAGCAGATAGCAGACTTCGAGATAGTCACTCTTCTCCGCCAGTTGTTCGATCGGGTAGCCACGGTAGTACAGCTGGCCCAGATCGCCGTCGATGAAGGTGATCTTGGATTCGCAGCTGGCGGTAGCCAGGAAGCCGGGGTCAAACGTGAACATGCCGGTCTTGCCAAAGGCGCGGATGTCGACAACGTCCGGACCCAGGGTGCCCTCGAGGACCGGCAGGTCCAGCGTTTCCTTACCCTCGTTGTAGCTGAGCGTTACTTTGCGATTCGTTTCCACAGCAATACTCCCAGTCGTTATTTCGTTGTTGTTAGTGTGGTCGTGGCGGCCGTCACAGCGATCGCAGGATCGCGACAATGGCCATTTGTTCCGGATCGTCGAGATCGGCCTTGCCGTTTACGACATCCAGGAAGTCAGTGTCAGGCAGATCAAGCAGGCTCCGGTAGGCGTCGATTTCGGCCGGGGACAGCCGCTCGAACGGGCCGGCGAAGAATTTCTCCAACACCAAGTCGAGTTCGAGCAGGCCCCGGCGCGAACGCCAGCGGATCCGTTTCAGTTCGATCGGATCGTATCCGGTCATACCGCGCGCCTAACCATCAGGTCCTTGATCTTGCCGATGGCCTTGGTCGGGTTCAGACCCTTGGGGCAGACATCGACGCAGTTCATGATGGTATGGCAGCGGAACAGACGGTACGGGTCTTCCAGATTGTCCAGACGCTCGTTGGTGGCTTCGTCGCGGGTGTCCGCGATGAAGCGGTAGGCGGCCAAGAGGCCGGCCGGGCCGACGAACTTGTCCGGGTTCCACCAGAACGACGGGCAGGACGTGGAGCAGCACGCGCACAGGATGCACTCGTACAGGCCGTCCAGCTCCTTGCGGTCTTCCGGCGACTGGCGGCGCTCGCGTTCCGGCGGCGGCGTGTCGTTGATCACGTACGGCTTGATCGAGTGGTACTGCTTGAAGAACTGCGCCATGTCCACGATCAGGTCGCGCACCACCGGCAGGCCCGGCAGCGGACGCAGCTCGATCGGCTGCTTCAGCGTGCGGAAGTCGGTCAGGCAGGCCAGACCGTTCTTGCCGTTGATGTTCATGGCGTCGGAGCCGCAGACGCCTTCGCGACAGGAGCGGCGGAAGGACAGCGTGTCGTCCTTGGTTTTCAGCTTGACCAGGGCGTCCAGGAGCTTGTGCTCGGTGGCGTCCATGTCGATGCTGATCTCCTGCATGTACGGCTTGGCATCCTTGTCCGGGTCGTAGCGGTAGATGCTGAATTTGACGGTTTCGGTAGTCATCTCTGTTCAACCCTTAGTAGGAGCGGGCCTTCAACTTGATCGTTTCGACAGTCAGCGGCTGCAGGTTCACCGGCTTGTATTCCAGACGGTTGCCGTCGCGGAACCACAGGGTGTGCTTGAGCCAGTTCTTGTCGTCGCGGCCGTTCGGGGTGTCCGGGGTGTCCGGCGCGTCGTCGCGCACGTGGGCGCCGCGGCTCTCGGTGCGGGCATTGGCGCTGATCATGGTGGACTTGGCCACTTCGATCAGGTTTTCCAGCTCCAGCGCCTCGATGCGGGCGGTGTTGAATACCTTCGACTTGTCGCCGATCTCGGTCTTCGCCACCATCTTTTCCACTTCCAGAATCTTGTCCACGCCTTCGGCCAGCATGTCCTTGAAGCGGAACACGCCGCAGTGCGCCTGCATCACGCGCTGCATCTCGGCACGCGCCTCATGCACCTGCACGCCGTTGGTTTGACCGTCCAGACGCGCCACGCGGGCGACGGAGCGCTCCACATCGGCCATCGCCAGTTCCGGCAGGTCTTCCGGCTGCTTCTTGATGAAGTCGATCATCGAGTTGGCCGAGCTCTTGCCGAAAACCAGCAAGTCCAGCAGCGAGTTGGTGCCCAGGCGGTTGGCGCCGTGCACCGAGGCGCAGGCCACTTCGCCGGCGGCGTAGAAACCGTGCACCGGCTCGCCGTGCACCACCACTTCGCCGTGGTAGTTGGTGGGGATGCCGCCCATCTGGTAGTGGCAGGTCGGCACCACCGGGATCGGGGCCTTGATCGGGTCCACGCCGGCGAACTTGATGGAGATTTCGCGGATGCCCGGCAGCTTGGACATGATCACCTCGGGGTCGAGGTGGGTGATGTCCAGCAGCACGTGATCCTTGTTCGGACCGCAGCCGCGGCCTTCGTTGATCTCGGACACCATGGCGCGCGACACCACGTCGCGGGAAGCCAAGTCCTTGGCGTTCGGGGCGTAACGCTCCATGAAGCGCTCGCCGGAGCTGTTGCGCAGAATACCGCCTTCGCCGCGCACGCCTTCGGTGATCAGCACGCCCGCGCCAGCCACGCCGGTCGGGTGGAACTGCCAGAACTCCATGTCTTCCAGCGGGATGCCGGCGCGGGCGGCCATGCCCAGGCCGTCGCCGGTATTGATGAAGGCATTGGTGGACGACGCGAAGATGCGGCCGGCGCCGCCGGTGGCGAACAAGGTGGCCTTGGCCTGGAACACCACGATCTCGGAGGTTTCCATTTCCATCGCCACTACGCCCTGCACGCGGCCTTCGGCGTCGCGGATCAGGTCCAGCGCCATCCATTCCACGAAGAAGTGGGTGTTGGCGCGCACATTGCGCTGATACAGCGCGTGCAGCATGGCGTGGCCGGTACGGTCGGCGGCGGCGCAGGCGCGGCGCACCGGCTTGCCTTCGCCGAATTCCGACATATGGCCGCCGAACGGGCGCTGGTAAATGGTGCCGTCCGGGTTGCGGTCAAACGGCATGCCGAAGTGTTCCAGCTCCACCACCACCTTCGGCGCCTCGCGGCACATGAATTCGATGGCATCCTGGTCGCCCAGCCAGTCCGAACCCTTCACGGTGTCGTACATGTGCCAGTGCCAGTTGTCCGGCTCGGAGTTGCCGAGCGAGGCGGACACGCCGCCCTGGGCGGCCACGGTGTGGGAACGGGTCGGGAATACCTTGGACAGCACGGCGGTTTTCAGGCCGGCTTCCGACAGTTGCAGCGCGGCGCGCATCCCTGCGCCGCCAGCGCCCACGACAACTGCATCAAAATGACGAATGGCGATACCCATTACAGCCCCCAAACCACTTTAACGGAATAGATGAAACAGGAAACCAGCCAGACGATGGTGAACACGTGCAGCGCCAGGCGGATGCCCACCGGCTTCACGTAGTCCATCCATACGTCGCGGATGCCTACCCATACGTGCAGGAACAGCGCCAGCAGCGAAACCTGGGTGAACAACTGCACCCAGGTATGGCTGAACAATTCTTTCCAGCTGTCAAAACCGGACGGCAGCGACAGCAGGAACAGCGCCATCGCCACGGTGTAGATCACCATGATCACAGCGGTGACGCGCTGCATCACCCAATCGCGCAGGCCGTAGCCGGCGCCGACAACAATGCGGTTTACCATAGAGCGATGCCTCCCAGAACCAGCGTCAGCAGCAGGCTGACGGCCAGCACGGTTTTCGCGGTGGCGCGGGCGGTCTCCAGCTCGAGACCCTTGTGAACGTCAAGGAACAGAAAACGGATGCCGGCGCAGAAGTGGTGCATGTACGCCCAGATCAGGCCCAGCAATACCAGTTTCATCAGCGGGTGGGAGACTACGGCGCGGTAGGTTTCAAACGACTCGGCGGAGCTGAGCGAACCGTGCAGCAGATAGATCAACAGCGGGAGGGAAAAGAACAACGCCACACCACTGACCCGGTGCAGGATGGAGACGAAGCCCGGCACGGGCAGTCTGATCCTGGCCAAGTCCAGATGCTTCGGTCTTTGCTTCTGCATAAGGCTTTCCTTGGATGTTTTTGTGACCAAGTGGGTTATCAAACGCCGCGCCCACCCGGACGCGCCGCCAGGCAGACTCAAACCTTTATCTCTGGTCCGATGCCTGCCCTTACCTGGCATATTGCAAAGCATGCGTTTGCAATATGCGCGGGGGATTCTAACAAATGTCGGCTTAGGACGCTGCCCGCTCGCCGTTTAATCCAAATCAAAGCGCCGGCGCCTCAGCCGTGCTTCACTGTATAAGCCAGCTGGTGCGTCAGGCAGTAACGCTGCCGCCACTCCAGGGGCCGGCCGTCCATGTCTGCCGACAAGCGCAGCAGGCACAGCGCCGGCACGTCGGCCACCATGCCCGTCACGCCGAGCAGGCTGGCCTCCTCGCGCGGCAGCATTTCCGCGCGAAACTGCTCGCTGACAATCTTCAAGCGCACGCCGAAGCGCTGCTGCAAAGTGCCGTACACGCCGGCCGAGCCGCGCAGCCAGCGCGCGTCCATGCCTTCAAACACTTCCGCCGGCAGCAGCACATCGTCCAGCGCCACCGGCGAGCCATGGCGACGCCACAGCTGACGAATCCTCAATAAAGGCGCCAAACGGCGCAACTGCAAGGCCTCTGCGATATCTTCGCTGGCATTCAGCCGCGACAGCCCCAGAAACTCCCGCGCCAGCTCGTCCGGCTGTTCCGTGAACAAGCCCGGCGTCACCAGCCTGGCGTCATCGCCCCAGTCGCCCGGCACCGGCGCCACATAGGTGCCCCGCCCCTGCTGGCGATACAGCAAACCGGCGTCCACCAGTTCAGACAATGCCTTTCTTACCGTGCCCTGGCTGGCCCCCAGCTCGTCGGCCAGCTCCCATTCGCTGGGCAGCGCATCGTGCGTCTGCCACTCCCCGGCGCCTATCCGCTGCTGCAACAACAGCTTGACCTGGGCATAAAGCGGCTGTCTTTTCAGCGCATTGACTGTCATGGTCTGTGTTTTAACACCAAACAAATCAAGCGTAAAGGCATGTCTTATATAAGACACAAGACTCAAACGACTGTTTGACGCCATATTCTTGTCTGATTAGTCCAAATCGATAAACAGCCGTGATACACTCTGGCCACATCTATACTGCAGAGCAACATCTGCAGCTCATTATCGGATACGTCAAAGGAGAGTCCGCCAATGAAAGCCCCCGTTCGCGTTGCCGTTACCGGCGCTGCCGGCCAGATCGGCTACAGCCTGCTGTTCCGCATTGCCAGTGGTGAGATGCTGGGCAAGGATCAACCGGTCATTCTGCACCTGCTGGACCTGCCGCAGGCCCAAACCGCGCTGAAGGGCGTGATGATGGAGCTGGAAGACTGTGCCTTCCCGCTGTTGGCCGGCATGGTAGCCACCGACGACCCGAACGTGGCCTTCAAGGACGTCAAGGTCGCTCTGCTGGTGGGCGCCCGCCCGCGCAGCAAGGGCATGGAGCGCAAGGACCTGCTGGAAGCCAACGGCGCCATCTTCACCGTGCAGGGCAAGGCGCTGAACGACCACGCCGCCCGCGACGTCAAGGTGCTGGTAGTGGGCAACCCGGCCAACACCAATGCCTGGATCGCCATGAAGTCCGCGCCGGACCTGGACCCGAAAAACTTTACCGCCATGTTGCGTCTTGACCACAATCGCGCCCTGTCGCAGATTGCCGCCAAGACCGGCAAGCCGGTGTCGTCGATTGAAAAGCTGGCCGTGTGGGGCAACCACTCCCCCACCATGTACGCCGACTACCGCTTCGCCACCATCGATGGCCAATCGGTCAAGGCCATGATCAACGATGAAGCCTGGAACCGCGACGTATTCCTGCCCACCGTGGGCAAGCGCGGCGCCGCCATCATCGAAGCGCGCGGCCTGTCCTCCGCCGCCTCCGCCGCCAACGCCGCCATCGACCACATCCACGACTGGGTGCTGGGCAGCAATGGCAAGTGGGTGACCATGGGCGTGCCGTCCGACGGCTCCTACGGCATTCCGGAAGGCGTGATGTACGGCGTGCCGGTAGTATGCGAAAATGGCGAATACAAACGTGTTGAAGGCCTGGAAATCGACGCGTTCAGCCGCGAGCGGATGGACCTGACCCTGGCCGAACTGGAAGAAGAGCGCGCAGCCATCGCTCACCTGTTTGGCTAATTCCCGGCCTGACTGAAGAGAAGCGCACCACTCGGTGCGCTTTTTGTCTTTGGTCAAACCAGAAATTCACATTTGAATTTACTAATACAGACTGCCATTTGGAGCGAAAGCATGATCGAAGTTGAAGTTTTGAACCAAATTGCGGCCAAAATCGAAGACCTGGCCGCCCGCGCCGCCGATATTCGGGGGTATCTTTGACTACGACGGTAAAAAAGACCGTCTGGAAGAAGTCAGCCGCCTGACCGAAGACCCGGATATCTGGAACGACCCGAAAAAGGCGCAGGATCTGGGCCGCGAGCGCAAGCAGCTGGAAGACGTGGTGCTGGTGCTGGACAGCATCAACGCCACCATCGCGGACAGCCGCGAACTGTTTGAAATGGGCAAGAGCGAGGAAGACGACGACACCATCCTCGCCGTTCAGGAAGATCTGGTAGGCGTGGAGGAAAAAGTGGCGAAGATGGAATTCCGCCGCATGTTCCACGACCCGATGGACCCGGCCAACTGCTTCATCGACATCCAGGCCGGCGCCGGCGGCACCGAAGCCCAGGACTGGGCCGGCATGCTGCTGCGCATGTATACCCGCTACGCCGAACGCAAGGGCTTCAAGGTAGACGTGCTGGAAGTGTCCGAAGGCGAAGTGGCCGGCATCACCAGCGCCACGCTGAAGATCGAAGGCGAATACGCCTTTGGCCTGCTGCGCACCGAAGTGGGCGTGCACCGCTTGGTGCGCGTGTCGCCGTTCGACTCCAACGCCCGTCGCCACACCTCGTTCTCGTCCGTGTTTGTCTACCCGGAAGTGGATGACAGCTTCGAGATCGACATCAACCCGGCCGACGTGCGCACCGACACCTACCGCGCCTCCGGCGCCGGCGGCCAGCACATCAACAAAACCGACTCGGCCGTGCGTTTGACCCACATCCCCACCGGCATCGTCGTGCAGTGCCAGAACGACCGTTCCCAGCACCGCAACCGCGACGAAGCCTGGCAGATGCTGCGCGCCAAGCTGTACGAGCTGGAACTGAAAAAGCGCAACGAAGCCAAGCAGGCGCTGGAAGACACCAAAACCGACGTGGGCTGGGGCCACCAGATCCGCTCCTACGTGTTCGACCAGTCCCGCATCAAGGATTTGCGCACCAGTTATGAAGTGGGCAACATCAAGGGCGTCATGGATGGCGACCTGGACGGCTTCATCGAAGCCAGCCTGAAACAGGGCGTGTAATCGCCATAGACCGGCCGCATGCGGCCGGTTTTTGCCGTTTTTCAAAAGTGTATTTTGCCGAAGGACCCCAACCCGGCACGGAGTCATCATGTCTGATCACGAACAAGCACCGGCGCAAAGCCAAGACGAAAACCAGATCATGGCGGAACGCCGCCTGAAACTGAAGGCGATCCGCGAAAAAGGCATCGCCTACCCCAACGACTTCAAACGCAGCCACTTCGCCAAATCGCTGCAGGACGACCACGCCGGCAAAGAAGCCGAAGCGCTGGAAGCCGAAAAAATCGAAGTCGCCGTCGCCGGCCGCATGATGCTTAAACGTGTGATGGGCAAAGCCAGCTTCGCCACCATGCAGGACGTCAGCGGCCGCATCCAGGCCTTCATCTCCCGCGACAACGTGGGCGAAGACGTCTACGCCGACTTCAAGCGCTGGGACATGGGCGACATCATCGCCGTCAAGGGCCTGCTGTTCAAAACCAAGACCGGCGAACTGACCGTGCAAGCCACGGAAGTGCGCCTGCTGTCCAAGAACATCCGTCCGCTGCCGGAAAAATTCCACGGCATGACCGACCAGGAACAAAAGTACCGCCAGCGCTACGCCGACCTGATCATGAGCGAGGAAAGCCGCGAAACCTTCATCAAGCGCTCCAAGATCATCCAGAAGGTGCGCGACGTGATGGTGGGCGAAGGCTACCTGGAAGTGGAAACCCCGATGATGCACCCGATTCCGGGCGGCGCGTCGGCCAAGCCGTTTGTCACCCACCACAACGCCCTGGACATGCCGCTGTACCTGCGCATCGCCCCGGAGCTGTACCTGAAGCGCCTGGTGGTGGGCGGCCTGGAACGCGTGTTCGAGATCAACCGCAACTTCCGCAACGAGGGGATGAGCACGCGCCACAACCCCGAGTTCACCATGATCGAGTTCTACGAAGCGTACAGCGACTACCAGCGCATGATGGACATGACCGAAACCATCATCCGCGAGTGCGCGCTGGTCTCCTGCGGCTCCACCACCGTCACCTACCAAGGCAAGGAAGTGGACCTGGGCAAGCCGTTTGACCGCTTCACCATCGTGGGCGCGATCAAGCACTACAACCCGCAATACAGCGACGCCCAGCTGTCCGACGCGGCCTGGGTGGCCAGCGAGATCAAGCGCCTGGGCGGCAAGCTGCCCCCGGCCCCTGGCCTGGGCAGCCTGCAGCTGGCGCTGTTTGAAGAATGCGCGGAATCCCTGCTGTGGAACCCGACCTTCATCATCGACTACCCGGTGGAAGTGTCCCCGCTGGCGCGCGGCTCCGACACTCAGCCGGGCCTGACCGAGCGTTTCGAGCTGTTCATCGTGGGCCGCGAGCACGCCAACGGCTACTCGGAGTTGAACGATCCGGAAGACCAGGCTGCGCGCTTCCAGGCGCAAGTCGCCCAGAAGGATGCGGGCGATGATGAGGCGATGCACTACGACGCGGACTACATCCGCGCGATGGAATACGGCCTGCCGCCGACCGGCGGGTGTGGCATCGGCATCGACCGTTTGGTGATGTTGTTGACGGATGCGCCTTCTATTCGGGATGTGATCTTGTTCCCGCATATGCGTCCGGAGTAAGCTTTAGCAAGCTTACATTGGGCTAAAGAGAAAGCCGCTCACAGCAAGGTGGGCGGCTTTTTTTGCACACATTGAGCAAAGTCATCAGCTCTGCGGCCTCCTTCCAAGGTTCTTGTTTTTTACTCAAAAATGAGGTAAAAAAGAGAACCTCATAGCAAAAAATGGCACGCGAACATGACCAATTTGTACGAAGGCTCGACTCATAATGGCCTCGAAGACTCAGTTATCGCAGATGATACCCTTGTGGAAAGTAGGCTGAATCAACTCTCGGGCTTAACCAAAGATGTTCTTTTGCAAGCATTGGATCAGGGGGTGAGGCAGAGGTTAAATTGTAGCCCTTTGCTACCCATTACTTTTCCGGGCCAAGCTCAGTGGGCATACACTATTGAAGCCTTACGCTTACAAGTGTGTACCTCCGGCTGGAAACATGAGAGTCATCACAACTTACCAGTCACCATCTCTCCAAACGAAGACTTTGGTGTGGTTGTATATACAGGGGACGAAGATACTGGCAGGGCATCTGGATTTCCAAGCAACAAAACAAGCAAAGGAATAAAAACCCAGCAAGCCGTGCTAAGAAATAGTTTAAATTTGGAATTATTTCCAGAAACGCTACAAAACAAAGAAGAATCAGAAGAAAACACCCTAAAAACGTGGGTGCTACTATATCATCTAGATATATCAAATCAACAAAGACCTGTTCTCCGTTCAGAGCTATCCTTTCCAAGTCACTTCGACATTGGATTAGGAAAAATTCTCGCCTGGAAGCAACGTATCATTCTTGGCGAAATTGATCTAAGTGGTGATCCAGACATAATCAATGCCTACAATGATGACATTGATGTCCCACTTGAGGTCCCTGTCCGTAGAAAAGCCTCATAGTAAAGTTAGCATCATATGTTTAATCCTTCTCGCTTGACTGTTGCCAGACAACGCCGTGGTTTAACAAAACGCCAACTAGCAAGTCTAATTGGTTCTGCGGAAAAAACAGTCCAATATTATGAAAATGGCGAGATGAATCCGTCAGAGGAAAGCCTGACTAAACTTTCCTCTGTTCTCAACTTTCCTCCCTCTTTCTTTTTTGGTGATGATCTTGAAATACTATCACCAGACATAGCAAGCTTTCGTTCACTAAAAAAAATGAAAGCTGCCCAAAGAGATATGGCTTTATCAGCTGGTTCTATTGCTCTTTTATTCAGCAAGTGGATGGAAGATCGCTTTGAATTGCCTAAGCCAAGCCTACCATATTTTGAACCAGGAATTGACCCAGAATCTGCGGCCATGGCGTTAAGAAACGAATGGTCACTAGGTGAGCGTGGCATTAAAAGTATGGTTCATCTTTTAGAAATGAAGGGCATACGAGTATTTTCGCTTGACATTAATGCTGTCGAAGTTGATGCCTTTTCCATGTGGAGTGGAGAGCAACCGTTTGTATTTCTGAACACTCAAAAAACGGCTGAACACAGTAGATTTGATGCTGCCCACGAATTAGGACATTTAATTCTTCATCGCCATGGTAACAATCAAAGTGTCGATGCTGAGAAAGAAGCAAATGACTTTGCGGCTGCATTCCTAATGCCTAGAGCTAGTATTTTAGCGTCAGCCCCTCAATTCATAACAGTTCCATCTTTGGTAAAATTAAAGAAACTTTGGGGTGTATCCGTTGCAGCGCTAAACTACAGACTGCACAAAATCGGGCTAACTTCGGAATGGGTGAATCGTTCTATATGTATAGATATTTCCAAACTTGGCTATAGAACTAGCGAACCTGACCCGATGCCTTTTGAAAGCTCTCAACTATTAAAAAAGGTATTTTCAAACTTGAGAAGTGAAGGAATTGGTCGCGCAGAAATAGCTAAACAAATGGACATGCATGTCATCGAACTGGACAAGCTAACATTTGGTCTATCTCTTACCGAAATTACAGAATTTAGCAACATCACTTCTAATATACAAAAAAAGAGTATCGACAAAGAGTATGGACTGAGAGTGGTAAAATAGACAGCGCGTAGGGCGGGGTGGCCCACGCAAAGCCAAAAGTTTACCGCACTATACGGGTTGGTTTTGTGTCCGCTCCGCGGACGAATATTTAGGTGCCGGTTCCGCCCGGCTTGACGGGTCCATTTCTTTTGCTTCGCCAAAAGAAATGGACGAAAGAAAAGGCGACCCAGCAGCGCTGCGAAACCCCGACTCCGAAGCCCTTTCCAAGGCGCCGCCGAACTCGCGGGGCGCTAACGTCGCCCCGCTCAAACAGGCGGCGGCTTAAAACCTTGGAAAGGGCTTCGGAGTCGGCTTGCGCTAATGGGATAGGGGCAAGTCGGTTCGGCTCTACCTATTGCATTATAAAATCAGCCAAGTTATAAACATGACTACTCGTCAAATCTCTATCAGCAATAAAAAACTACGCGGCATTCCAAGGCGTTTACGAGCGCTATCCAATTGGGAAAAATCATTCCATGGATACTTTCCTGATGGCCTGAAAAAGCAGGACAAATATTGGAATTACAAAATACCCGTGCATGAAAGCCTTGTCCAAGGAAAGCAAGCCAAAAGGCAATTACAAGCCCAATGTGCTCAAAACCTTATCAATGCAGCGCACCACATTTTCCTTGCGAAACCATCAACAGCAACTGATTTTCGCGTTACGTGCACAATAGCCTTACCAGACATGTTCATCAGTGAGCTTTGCATCTTCTCGGATGAAAATTACTTCAACTTACATATATCGGCAGGAGAAAGTTACCTTGGAGAAAAAGAAATAATCCAAGGTAGAAGCCTAGCCAAAGAATGGAACTTATCCATTCCTGAGAGTTTCTTTGAGCTAGGTGTGCTACGTACCAATATCGATGACGATGGAAATCCATACGTTTCTGAATACTGGTACATTGGCGAAGTGAACAAACGATAGAACAAGCCACCAGCTAATGCTGGCAACGCAACTTCATCACTTGGTTTGGAAAGAAACAGGACTTTTCCAACGCGCCCCCCTCCCTTCAAGCCTGCCGCCGGGTGGCAGGCCCGAGGTCTTAAGCGGCTGCATGTTTGAGTCCCGCGACGCTAGCGCGGGACGAGTTCAGCCGCGCCTCGGGCCTGACGGGTACCGGCGGGAAGCCGCAGGCCAGGCTTGCAGGGTGGCCTTTAGGGGTGGAGGGGATATTTGGCCAAGCAAATATCCCCTCCCTGCCGCCGGGCAGCCCCGGCAATCCAAAACCATCATCCGCGCAGCGGATTCAACATACGACTTCCAAGCGTTAGGGTGGCCGGGATACCGAGTGAGGTCATAAAGCAGGCCAATATCCCCTCACTGCCGCCGGGCAGCCCCGGCGATCCAAACCATCATCCACGCAGCGGATTCCAACAAGCGCATCACAGGCAAACCGCCCGCTACTTGCTCGCCTTGTCCAGCAAGCCGCCAAACATCTCGGGATCAACCAAGTCTCTCAGCGCCACGCCCAAGGCGTCAGCCAGTGCGCCCATGTTGTCGATGGAGACATTGCGCTCACCGCGTTCGATCTCCGAAACATAGGTTCTGCTCATCCCCGCCTGCAAGGCCAATGCCTCCTGCGACACGTCGTGCAGGCGTCTGGCAATCCGCAGGTTGCGGGCGAAAACCGCGCGGGCGGTTAAGGGTTTCGTTGTGTTTTCCATACCCCGATAGCATCAGCGCTTGCTAGCGCTCAAGCCACGCGGTATGATTTGCAAAATGCTAACTATAAGTGACTTTTTGATTGTTATTGATATCTTCATGACACTCATTATGTGCTATGCGCTGCTTTGACAGCCACACATGGAGGTGCTTATGCAGAAAATTCCCATACCGTAATTCACAACAACCAAGCTTGATCGTTCCGTCAAGATCGTATCCAGCGCTACGTCAGCCAATCGGCGACAGCGCCCAATCAAAATGAGGGTTTTGCCATGCCTAGCATCACCCGCAGTTCGTCGCACCTTGCTGTTTCCCTGAAAAACCGTCACCCCGCCCGCAGCCGTTGGCTGCTGCACAATCAAGTCCCCACCCATCCTCCCAGCCTGCTGGCCATGACCCGGCTGCATGAAGCCTTTGCCGCCTTGCAGGAGCAATTGGCCGGCAAGGATCAAGCCAAAGCCAGAGAGCCGGCCGCGCGCGTGGCGCATTTGTGCCACGACATCGAGCAGGCGGTGGTGGAGTCCATCTGCCACCTCGCCCATGGCCAATTGGGTTTGCAATCCGTGATCGATTTGCTCGCTTGCCTAGGCGACGACGTGCGCCTGCCATCCAGCCGCATCAAAGAATTGCTGGAGCCGCTGGACAAACGCATGGGCGAGTCGCTGACGCTGCTCACTCGCGTGCTGTAAGCCCTGTGCCATAAAAGCCAACAGCCTGTCCGCTTCCCAGCGGCAGGCTGTTTTTGATTGGTACTCCAACATGCGGTGCAATGCCCGGCTGGAAGATGGCAGCATCCAATCGTTGCGAGCCGGGTATTGCACCCTACGCTTACGACGTCCGCCTCCCCTCCAGCCGATCAGGAATTGCTGGAGCCGCTGGACACAAGCCGTGGAACGAATACGACGCGCCCTCTTCCCCTTCAGCGCGCACCGGCACTCAATCATCGTCCGCACAGCGGGTGCCACAGCAATGGCGGATCGCCCCTGCGCGGCATCCCCTTGCCCTGCTGGCCTATAGTGAAGCAAACCGTCCATCAGGCCGCCCCAGCCCTTGTCAACGCGGCCGGCAATCTGTGAGCTACGCCCATGCGCCTATTTGCCCTCTGCCTCGTCCTGTCTGGCCTGCTTGGGCAATCGGCATGGGCTGCGGAGCTGACAGCCGTGGTGTTATCGGTCAATCCTCAGCAATATCTCGCCTTCCACAACGCCGCCCAGCAATTTTCAGCGGCCCATCCGGCCATCAAGCTCACGCTGCGCGTGGTCGAAAATGAGCAGTACAAGCGGGAGCTGCCGGCCATGCTGAGCAGCGCCACCCCGCCCGATGTGCTGTTCATGTTTGGCGGCGTGGCGCTGACCGACGCCGTGCAAAAAGGCCAGCTGGCCATGCTGGACAGGCCCGGCCAGGTTAACGACTGGCAGCAGCACATGCCGCCGGCCCTGCTGCGCTTGGTGACGGTTGAGGGCAAACCGTATGGCGTGCCGCTCAGCTATTACCCTTGGGCCATTTATTACAACAAACTGGCGCTGGCCAAGGCTGGCGTTGCGCCGCCCACAACCTTTGCCGAGCTGCTGGCCAGTTGTGACAGATTGCGAGCCGCGGGCGTGGCGCCCATTACCATTGCCGCCAAGGATTTATGGCCATTGGCCGGCTGGTTTGACTATCTGGATTTGCGGATGAATGGCCTGGAGTTTCATCAGCAATTATTGCAAGGCAAGCAGTCCTGGCTGCGGCCGCAGCTCGCCCAAGTATTCTCCGCCTGGCAACAACTCCGTGATCACCATTGCTATGACAGTGACAGCGCCGCGCTGGATTGGCGCGCGTCGCTGCCCATGCTCTATAACCAGCGCGCCGGCATGATGTTGATGGGCAGCTTCTGGACCGGGCAATTGCCCAGCCGGAAAGTCAATGAAATCGGCATGATCGCCTTTCCAAAGATTGCCGCCGCAGAGAGCACCTATGAAGAAGCGCCCGCCGATGTGCTGGTGATGACGGCCAAGGCGGCCCATCGCCAAGAGGCGGAGCAATTCCTGCGCTTTTTTGCCACGCCAGCGGTTCAGGCAGCACTGGCCAGCGCCACCGGTGTTTTGCCAGCCCGGCAGGACGCGCCCGTTGCAAACGCCCCGTTTTTACGGCAGGGCCGGACGCTGCTCAATCACGCCAGCGGGTTTTCCCAATTTTTTGACCGCGACAGCCATGCCCAATTTGCCGCCCGCGCCATGCCGATCTTGCGTGAGTTTGCTTACGGCCAGCTCAGCGCCACGGAGGCTCAGCGCAAGCTGGAGGCCGAGCGCAATCGCGATTACGGCCCGCTAAGCGGCAAGCGCTGATCCGCCGCGAACCAAAACCTTCCCATCCTGATTTGAAATAGATACAGTCGGCCATCTTGGCAATTTAAATGCCATGCAACCGCGAACAGAACCTCGCCGAGAATTTGACCCAAGGCACGCCGACGCAGTAAGGGTTTTCCAAGCCAGCTCGCTCGCCGCTGCCCGGGGCCATGTTCCATCCACACGGAGCACCGCATGAATTCGAAATACACAGAGCAATGTCTTTGTGGCGAAATCCATTATTCGGTCGATGTAGAGCCCGTATTTTCTGGGAACTGCCACTGCAAAGACTGCCAAAGAACCTCCGGCAGCGCTTTTATTCCCGCCATGCTTTTCCCCGAAAAAGATGTGCGGATCTCCGGCACGGCTAGATATTTTGAAACCACGGCGGACAGCGGCCATATGCACAAAAGAGGCTTCTGTCCGAATTGCGGCTCCCAACTGTTTGCCAAGTTCAGCAGTCTTCCCGGCATGCTGGGCATCAAGGCCGGCACCTTGCACGACACCTCGCGCTACGTGCCAACGCTGGATTTCCATGTGGCAAGCGCGGCGGCTTGGGACGCCATGAACCCCGAACTCCCCAAAAAGCCAGGCGCGGCTCAAGCTTAGAGCGTCTTCGCATCACGTCGCAGCGGATTCCGCTATCCGTAGCTGAGCTCCGCTCGATCCTGAATCGTCCGCCGCGTTCTATGCATTTTCACGGGGAAGGGTGTAGTTCCAGATAAAGCAGCCGTTCTGATCGGAAAACAAGAGTTTGGTCTGGCTATCGGCCGTGCGCAGACGCGCCCGCAATGCTTCCACGGTCAAGGTAGACAAGGCTGGGGCGCCGCTAGGCAGCGTCAAGGCGCGGACCACGGTTTCGCCAGTGATTTCTTCCAGTTTGCACTGTATCCCGGCAGCGGCCGCTTCGCGCGCCTTGGCAAGCTCCTCCGCCTGGGCGCGGACAAAGGATTGGGCGTCCTGCATCGTCCTCATGCCCGCATTGAGCTGGTTGATTTGTTTGATTTTTGGCGCCAGCTGTTCCGACTTGCGCTTCAAGCTGGCTTGCTGTTCCGGCGATAATTGCAGTTCGCCTTTCTTGACGCGGGCAACCACGCCGAAATAACGCTTGAGTTCGTCTTCTTGAGTCAATAGCGCCAGCGCCTTTTTCACCGTTTCAAGCTTGTGCAGCCCTTCCTGTTCTTGCTGTTGTATCGCCTCCAGGCGACGGCCAAAGCCGGACAAATCCGGTAGCAGCATGCAAATCGCCGTTTCCTGATCCGCCCGCGCCCCGGCCTTGCCAATATGGACCTGTTTGGCGGCGATGGCGCAGCCGCTGGCCTGCTGGATGTCCACTTCATCCGCCAGGATGGTGCAGCTCTTGGCCTCGACGATATTCACGCGCCGGCCAATCACAATCGCATTTTCCGCGCGCGCGATGGTGATCTCGCCCTGCTCGGCGCGCACCTGGGCATTGGATACCAGTCCCTCCACGCAGATCGGCCCGGCATCGTTGTGGGCGCCGCCGCCCACCAGATTCTGCTTCAGCAGGATGCGTCCGCCGGTGGAGCGGACCGTGCCGTAAACATTGTTGAACATGGTCAGGTTCTTGCCGGTAACGATGCGGCGTTCCTGCACCTCGCCATGCTCCTCGTATTCGTCGCCCTGCAAGGCCAAATCGCCGGTCGTGCGGACGCTGACGCCTTCGCGGCCGATGATTTTGTCGACAATCGAGATCTGGTTGGTTTCGCTATCGATATTGAGGAAGCCATCGCAGATGGCAACGATCAGCTCATGGCCCTCTTTGTCTATCTGCACTTCCGTCCCGCTGCCGGCCAAGGTACCCAGATCAAAGTCAAACGGTTCCGGCACATGGATGATGCCGCCGCTGAGGGTACGGCCGGGACGGCCGGGACGACAGGGCGTTTTCATCAGCAGCACGGTCCGGGCCTTGATCTGCGGATAGCGGTTTTGGAATTGCGTCAGATCGACGCGGCCGCCGGCAAGCTTGCGCGGGTGATCGTCGCGGTGGATCTCCGCGCTCTGCTCTTGCACCCCGGCATCGACGCCGGGCACCGGCGCGCGCGCAGTGGCAATCAGATAGCGGCCGGTCTTGTGTTGGGCCAGGATGTCCTTGATCACCGCCTGGTGCAGGCCAAAGCGCACGCCCTGCTGCCACATGAAGGCAACCAGTTCGTCAAATTCCAGCTGGGTGACAATGGTTTGAATCTCTTCGCGCCGGCCAATCACAATGGCTTGTCCTGAGGCATCCCTGCCATAGACCGGCACCTCAACGGTTTGCGTCAGATACAGCTGCTCAAACAGATACTCGATGCCGGCTTCGGCCCGGATCAGGCCGCGGTAGAGCACTTGCCGCTCGGCCAGAAAAGGCAGGACGCACTGGGCGATATAGTGCGGTTGCGTCACCGCGGGATGCGCGGGGTCAAAGTCATATAAATAATGGCACAGCAGGTCGTAATCCAAACCATACAGATAATAGCCGGCGCTGAACAGGTGATCGATCGCTTGGCGGAAGTCAGAAGCCGAACCCACCGCATCCGGCAAAACAAAAAAACCATCCGACCGTATTTGCAGGAAATGCGGCAAGGTCAAAGGCTGGCTGTGGTCGATGGGCCGGCCAGGTTCAACGGGCTGGGTTGTCGTCGGATCGATGGTGTTGGGCATGATCGCTTCTGTATGGACTCTCGCCGAGTATCCGTCGCGGCCTTGCGTGGGCACTCTGCTGGCGGCGACCATGTTGGAGGATTTCTAGACTGTCCCACACTAGCAAGCTAGCAAACTCCCGCGCGGTTTGCCGATTTTGCCCTAGCGGATACGTCAACAGCCAGGCCGCCATCCCGTCGGTCTGGCTGTCAGCTCATGCCCCCCGTTGTCGATGCCGCGCGCCGGGGGGATGAATCCGGCGATGCGGGCATGACCCCGCGGCGGGATGCCCTCCATCAATCTCCCTCACAAACGGTATTGCTTGAGCGTGGCAATCTGCTGGTTTGCCAAATCATCCAGGCGCACGGCGTTATTGGCCGCCTCCTGCGCGGCGGCGGACGACTCCTCGGTCATCTGCGCAATATCCTCCACCCGCTTGGCGATGTTGTTGGTGGCATTGCCCTGCTCTTTGATCGCGCCGGAAATCTCGGCCACCATGTGCACGGTATCGTTCGTCGCCTGGCCTATCTGGGTGATCGCCTTGTCGGCATTGTCCGCGCGCTCCACGCCGTTGCGGACCAATTCTTCCGCGGTATTCATGTGCTCGGTGGCGGTGGCGGAACGGTCCAGCATGGCGGTAATGGTGGTGGAGATTTCCTGGGTGGACAGCGAGGTGCGCTCCGCCAGTTTTCTGACTTCATCCGCCACCACGGCAAAGCCGCGCCCCATCTCCCCGGCCCGCGCCGCCTCGATGGCGGCGTTCAGCGCCAGCAGATTAGTCTGATCGGCAATGTCCTTGATCACGCCCACCACGGTATTGACCTGCGTGCTGAAGTTTTCCAGATCGCGGATGCTGGTGCCGGCGCTGGCCACGGCGCGCGAGATTTCGCGGATGTCCTGTATCGTCTGGGCAATGGTGTTCGAACCCTGCTGCGCCAGCTCGCCGGCATTTTGCGCCAGCTTGCGCGACTCCTCCGCCCGCTCCGCCACATGATTCACGCTGACCGTCATCTGCTCGATGGTGGCCGCCATATTGGCTGCGGATTCGCTTTGCGCCTCCGCGGCGGACGATACCTGGGTGGCGGTTTGCGACAGGTTTTGCGAGGCGCCGGCCACATTGTTGGCGCCCGCCAGGATGGACTGCAGGCTGCTTTGCAAATTCTCCAGCAAGGCATTGAAGGCGAGCGAGGTTTTGGCGATCTCGTCATTGCCGCGCACCGGCGCCCGCTGCGTGAAATCATGGCTGCGGCTCACCGACTCCAGCGTGCCCTGGATATCGTTCAAACCGCGGCTGATGGTGACGTAAAGCGACCAAGACAATATCAGCATCACGGCGACCACGACGGCTATCAACAAGCCCATCTGCACCATGACGCCATGGTAAGCCTTGTTATTGGTTTCCAGGGTGTCGAAGGAAAGCTTGATATTGTATTCGATATGGTCGGCCAGGCTTTGGCGCAAGGCGAGGGCGGCGTCCTTGATCGGGCCATTGGTGATCATTTTTGCCGCTTCCGCGCTGCCGCCGGGCGTGCGATTCATGGCGAAGAAGCTATGCATCGCCGTTACATAGGCGGCCAGATTATTGCGATCGGCAGTCAGCAACTGCCGGTCCTTGTCGTCCGAAATGTCGTTTTTCTCATAGGTGGCAAAAGCATCTTGTGCTTTTTTCACCGCCGCATCCGCTTCGGCCTCCACCGCCTGCTTGGCCGCCAAATCGCTAGACACCGCATGCTTGGTGACGGCGGACCGCACATCCATGAAGGCATAAGTGGCGGCATTCAGATCGCGCACGCTGGGCGAAAAATTACTGACCACATCGTCGAAACGCTGCTTCGACTGCCCCAACTGGTACACACCCATCGCGCCCAACGCGCCCAAAGCAATCAACGCCACCAGAATCGTCAGCAGCAATTTCCGGATGATGGTCATAACCTTCTCCACGCAATCATGCCTCCCGCGGGCCATCGCCAGACGGGGCGTTGTGACTTTCAGCTTGCGTTCAATTTATAGAGCATTGTCAATGCCAGTACTAAGCAAATATACGAGGAGGGAGCGGACAGCCGCGCCGAGGGAGATCGCCCTGCGGCAGATTGAAAATCACTGGATATCCGGCAGCGGCATGCCAATGACAAACCGCGCCAGCGGATGGCTAGCGCGGTGTGTCGATTCGGGCTGGCGGAATGGATGCGCGCCCTGGCGACTCAAGGCATGATTTCAACGTATTCGTAGACTTCGCAATCGCGCAGCTGCCGGCGCACCGGCAAGCTGGCGCGCTCAAACCAGGCTTGCGGCTGATGGCGGTCCACCTCCTGGCCGATGAAGCGCAATAGCTCGCAGATCGGCTCCACGACCTGGGTCCGATAGTCGGCGTCGCCCTGCTCATAGCCCCGGTACAAGTTCTTCATGCAGTTGCCGCGGCACCAGCTATAGGCCTCGCAATCTGGGCACGGCATGGCGGCGGTGGCCTGCAGCGGGCTGGCGCGCAGCCAGTTGCCCTTTACATCGCCCATTTTCATCTGCGGCAAATACAGCATGTCGGGACAGGGGTAGATTTCGCCGCTGGGCATCACATTGAGCAGATGGGTGGAAACCCGGCATTGGGTGCGGCCGGCGTAGCGCTCCTGAGCCAGGGCGGGGAACAGCTTGTTGCGGACAATGCCCATCAGCGGGATCAATGGATAAATACGCTCCGTACAGGCGAAGAAGCGCTCAATCAGCCGGACCAGCACGGCCTTGCGCTTGGCGATGGCGTCTCCGCCATACATGGCGTCGGCCACAAACTGCCAGTACAGGTAATCGAACGGCGAATCCGCCGCCAGCAGCTGGTCCAGCTCTTCAAATGTGGTGTCGGCATTGCCCCAGGTGACGCGGGCGGTCAGGCTGCCGCCGAGATGCGGCCGCACCTTGGCCAGATTGCGCAGCACCTGGCGGTAAATGCCGCGGCCGCGGTAGCCGTCGGTGATGGCCTCGCCACCGTCTATGGACACCAGCACATTGGACAGCCGCGCCAAAGCCCAGGCGGGCACATCGTCCAGCAGCGTGCCGTTGGTCTGCAGCTGGAAGCGGAAGGCAGGAAAGCGCCGCATCACCTCTAGCATCAGCGGCAGATTCAGCGTGGGTTCGCCGCCGTAAAAAGTAACGTAAACGTCCTTGCCGGCCAGATGGGTGTCGACAAAGACGGCCAGTTGTTCAATGTCGTATTCAAGCTCGGTTTGCGAGCCCAACACCTCGCCCACGCCCAGCGAGCAATACGTGCATTTCAGATTGCATTTCAGCGTGGTCAGCAGTTGCAGCTCCACGCGCGCGCCGACGATGGGCGGTTCGGCGCCGGCCTTGGGCGGACAGGATTCGTGAAAACGGATAGGCGTGGCAGGCAGGGAAGAGACGGTCATATCGATGCTCCGGTTGGTGAAACCGGGCATCTTGCGCCTGGGCCGACCGCTCATCTTTGATCTGCGCCAACGTCCCGGCGTCAGATGACAGGCTGCCACAGCGTTTACTGGCTAAGCCAATATGCCAAGGCAACTCACTGAAACTGATCGCCATAGTTCTGCAGCGTCTTGCACCCGCACACTTGGCAAATCACATAGCGGTCCACCAGGTCGATGGCTGCCGCGCCGCCGCCGCCCCAACCGGAAAAGAAACCATCCAGAAAAGCCTTGAGCTTCTCCTTGCGGCTAGCGCCGTACTTGGACGGCTTTTGCTGGATCCACTCTCTATGTTCGGTTTGTTTGCCGCATGTCTCGCAAAATTGCTTGGCCATCTCCGCTGTTCCCTATGTGATCCGGACTCAATACGCGGAAATCGGCAGCGCGCCATCGCCCGGCTGCGACAATGGCCATTCCTATCCTGCCTTTCTACACAGGCGCGATTTTGATTCTTTTGTCATAAAAAATCAATGTGATCGCTTTTGGCATACTAAAAAGACAACAGTGCCCGTCTCCGCTCACCATGACAGAGCGCCGCGCCGCTCATGCTCGCGCGTCGTGAACAAGCACCCCTGTAGCCACGAAGCCGGTTTAGCTTTCAGATGAAGCTAGGGGCTGTTGACGTTTGGTGAGAGGATCGCGTTTGAGCCGATTTGTGCCGGAGGCAAGGCGCACAGTCCGACGCATAGTCATTCTATGCAAGGGCTGGGCAACGCAGCCTCCGGCCCAAATCGGCCAAACCCGCCGGGCCGGGCGCCTTTCGCGCCGACTCTTCGTTGTTCCGCGCTGGCAGAGAATGACTATGCGGCGCGCGAAACGCCTCGATTCGCCGCGAAATGCGCTCCGGCGCGACCGCTCACCAAACGTCAACAG
>NZ_JAELTR010000255.1:0-322 GCF_016428945.1 Chromobacterium sp. ASV23 | reverse complement strand
CCCCCCCCCCCCCCCCCCCCCCCCCCCCCCCCCCCCCCCCCCCCCCCCCCCCCCCCCCCCCCCCCCCCCCCCCCCCCCCCCCCCCCCCCCCCCCCCCCCCCCCCCCCCCCCCCCCCCCCCCCCCTTTACAAGCAGAAGACGGCATACGCGATAATTGGCGGAGTCTCGTGGGCTCGGAGATGTGTATAAGAGACAGGTAATGGCCGGCGCGGCGATGATCGCCACCCAAAACCAAGTGGAATGCAGCACGTCCATGATGTCTTCCCTCAAAAACAAACGCCCCCGACCCCATTCCGGGCAGGGGGCGCGGCTTACCTTTTCA
>NZ_JAELTR010000028.1:0-54080 GCF_016428945.1 Chromobacterium sp. ASV23 | reverse complement strand
GTTCAATCTCATAGCAAATTTTCTGGCACGCAAGTTCAAAGAAATAACTGGTATTTCCTATCTCTTGCAGTGCAAGTATTTGGCTTTCGCCAAGCACTTACACCTATCGGTTATTCGTTCTGTTAAATAGCAGTGCCTTCGCCGCTTTCGTCGCACCGGAAACCGTTTCGTTTCCGCTGTTTCGTTCGCTGCGTCAGCTGAGGAGGCGAACTATACGCCCGGGCCTGAACCTCGTCAACACCTTTTGCGAGAAAAAGTGAGATTTCCTCATCACAATCTTGCAAGCTGTTGATTTGAAAGAAAACAGCAATGAAAAAATTTTGCATCCCGGCGCGATGACGCCCCGCGCCCCGACCCCAAGCCCCGATCAAAAAGGGCGCAAACAAAGAAAAACCGGTTCGAATCCTGGATTCGAACCGGTTTAATTGATTCCTTTAATATAGATAGCTGGCGATCATTCCTCGCCAGTGCGCCGCTTGTTGGCCCCACGCTTGCGCGCAGTCGGTTGCGATGGTGTCTCGGCTTGAGGCGGCTGACTGCGGCGTCCTTGCGGGCGACGCGGCGCGGGCTTGGTCTGGCCCGGCGACTCACTCGGCGGCACCGAGGGGTTAGGCTTCGCGCCTGCCGGCGGCGTGGCCGCAACCGGCTTGGCGGGCTGGCTCCGCCCTTGCGACGACGTACGCGCGCTTGGCTGCTTCGGCCCTGCTTGCGGCTTGCCAGCTGGAGACTTAGCTCCCGCCTGCCTATTGGACGCCGGTCTAGAAGATTTGACGGGCGCCGCCGGTGAAGCCGCAGGTTCGGTTGCAGGCTTCACTTGCGAAGCAGCCGGTTTGGCTGCCGCGGCGGACTCTGGCTTGCCTGCGCCGCGTCGACCAGAGGTAGGCTGAGGCGGCGCAGCTTGCTCACGCACAACTGGCGCAGATGGCTGCTTGGCCGGCCGCCTGCGACCCTGCGGCGGCGCCGGCAAACCAGCAGGCTTGCTCACCGGCTCGACCGGCGCAGCCGCTTCCGGACTGGCCGAAATGGACGGCGCGACCGGCTGGCCGCCCTTCGCCGCGCCTGCGGATTGACCGCCGCGGCGACGCCGGCTTGGCTTGGTCGATCCGCCCTCCTCCGATGCGCCGCCAGCCGGCGACTGCTCATCCCTGACCAATGCGAACTCCACCTGGGCGTTTTCCAGATTGGCGCTCATGACCTTGACGGTCAGCGTATCGCCCAGACGGTACTGAACCCCGCTTTTCTCGCCAATGATGGCCTGCAACTCCTTCTTGAAGTGGAAGTAGTCCTTGCCGAGCTCGGAGATATGCACCAAACCTTCCACATATACGTTGTCCAGCAACACGAATACGCCGAAACTGGTGACCGCGCTGATCTTGCCCTGGAACACTTCGCCGATCTTGTCGCGCATATAGTAGGTTTTCAGCCAAGACTCTACGTCGCGGCTGGCATCGTCGGCGCGGCGCTCGGTCATCGAGCAATGCACGCCCAAAGCCGCCCACTTGCCTGGCTTGTACTTTTCCCCTTTCAATACCGCCTTGATCGCGCGGTGCACCAGCAGGTCTGGATAGCGCCGGATCGGCGAAGTGAAATGAGTGTAAGCCTCATAGGCCAGGCCAAAATGGCCGGCATTGTCCGGGGTGTATACCGCCTGCTGCATGGAGCGCAGCAGCATGGTTTGCAGCACCGGCGCATCCGGGCGGCCATGGATCTGCTCCGCCAGCTTGCCGTAATCCTTGGCGCTGGGCTTATCGCCACCGCCCAGCGTCAGGCTGACCAGACGCAGGTAGTTGCGCAGATTTTCCAGCTTTTCGTCGGTTGGGCCTTCGTGCACGCGGTACAGCGCCTTGTGGCCGTTTTTCTGCAGGAAATCCGCCGAGCAGACATTGGCCGCCAGCATGCATTCCTCGATCAGGCGATGCGCGTCATTGCGCACCACCGGCACGATGCGCTCGATCTTGCCCTTGTCGTTGAAGATCATCTGCGTTTCGATCGAATCAAACTCGATGGCGCCGCGCTTGCCGCGCGCAGTCAGCAGAATCTTGAACAGCGCATAGAGATCCTGCACATGCGGCAGCATCGGATGATCCGTGCCGTTCTGCAGCCAATCCCATACCTGGTTGTAAGTGAGGCGGGCCTTGGACTGCATCACCGCCGGGTAGAATTTGTACTTCTTCACGTCGCCCTTGGCGTTGATCTGCATATCGCAGACCATGCACATGCGCTCGACGTCCGGATTCAGCGAACAGATGCCGTTGGACAAGGCTTCCGGCAGCATCGGAATCACCCGCCGCGGGAAGTAAACCGAGGTGCCGCGGGTCAGCGCTTCGCGATCCAGCGCGTCGCCAGGCTGGACATAGAAGCTGACGTCGGCGATGGCCACCACCAGGCGGAAGCCCTTGCCTTGCTTTTCCGCATACACCGCATCGTCGAAGTCGCGCGCCGTTTCGCCGTCTATCGTCACCAGCGGCAAGTCGCGCAGATCGACTCTATCCTTGGTCCAGTCTTTTTTGCGCACTTTCTTCGGCGTGGCCTTGGCTTGCTCCAGCGCGTCGCCCGGGAAGCGATGCGGCAGATCATGCTTGCGCAAGGCGATCTCGATTTCCATGCCCGGGTCGGCGTAGTTGCCCAGCACTTCTGCCACCCTGCCGACCGGCTGGTGATAGGCATCCGGCTGCTGCAGGATATCCACCATCACCACCTGGCCATCCTGCGCGCCGCCGTCGCCGCCCGGTTCGATCAGCACATCGTGGTTGATGCGCCTATCTTCCGGCCTCACCACCCACACGCCGCGCTCATGCTGGATGCGACCAACCAACTTGGTCACCGCGTGTTCCAGCACCTCAACGATCTTGCCCTCTTGCCGGCCGCGGCGATCCAGGCCCGACGGCCGCACCATCACGCGGTCGCCATGCATTACCTTCTTCATTTCCCGCTCTGGCAGGAAGATATCATTGCCCCTGCCTTCGCCCTCGTCCGGAATGGCGAAGCCGAAGCCATCGCGGTGACCGGATACCTTGCAGCGGATCAGATCGAGCTTCTGGGCGACGCACACCGCGCCCTTGCGGTTGATGATGATTTCGCCATCGCGCCCCATGGCGCGCAGGCGGCGTTCAAAAAAAGCCTGCTCGTCGCCGAGAATCGACAGCATCTGCGCCAATTCATCCGGAAACAGCGGCACCCCCTGCTCGGCGAGAATCTGCATGATGAACTCTCGGCTAGGCAAGGGATTGGAGTATTTAAGTTTTTCCCGTTCCAGGAAGGGGTCCTGGTCTCTCAGGGAAAGTTTTTTTTGTTTTTTTTGCGATTGAGCCATTGACACCCTCGAGGTTATGTTTATAATTCGCATCTCGTTGCAGCGATGCAACAAATGATACAGCAAAGCGACGCCCAGGTGGCGGAATTGGTAGACGCACTAGGTTCAGGTCCTAGCGCCCGCAAGGGTGTGGAAGTTCGAGTCTTCTCTTGGGCACCAATCTTACTATTGTAAGCCCGTCGAATAGCTGGCATCATAAAATTCAGGTTTGCCCAGGTGGCGGAATTGGTAGACGCACTAGGTTCAGGTCCTAGCGCCCGCAAGGGTGTGGAAGTTCGAGTCTTCTCTTGGGCACCAACAGAATTGATTTAAGACCAGCTTACGCTGGTTGGCAGTACGGAAACAAGCAGGCCCAGGTGGCGGAATTGGTAGACGCACTAGGTTCAGGTCCTAGCGGTGGCAACACTGTGGAAGTTCGAGTCTTCTCCTGGGCACCAAAGTTTCCAAGCAGGTTTCGCTGAGTTAAGAAACTTGCGGCATGACAATTTAGAGATTTGCCCAGGTGGCGGAATTGGTAGACGCACTAGGTTCAGGTCCTAGCGCCCGCAAGGGTGTGGAAGTTCGAGTCTTCTCTTGGGCACCAAACAAAAAGCCGTTGATCTATGATCAACGGCTTTTTTGCATTCTCGTCACCCATGCGGCAAAGCGCCGCCCAGCGGCGGCGCCCTGCCCTTACTTGCCCCCGCCCTCATGCCCAGCCGACACCTGCTGCCCGGCATTCGGCGCCAGCCGCAGGAACAGCAAGCTGGACAGCGCGGTCAGCCCTCCCATGATCAGGAAGGCGTGGCCAAAGTCGTCGGCTTGCAGCTGCTGATGGCCTTGCAGCCAGGCCACACTCTGCAAGGCGAACGCGCCCACCGTCACGCCAAAACCGGCTGCCAGCTGCTGCGCCACGCTGGACAAGCTGGTGGCATGGCTGAGCCTGTCCTTGCCGACATCGGCAAACGTGATGGCGTTCAAACTGGTGAACTGCAGCGAGCGCAAACACCCGCCCAGCACAAACACCGCCAGCAAGACCGAATGCGGCGTATCGGCCTGGAACAATACGTACACGGCTACCGAACAACCCGCCAGGATGCTGTTGAGTATCAGGATGCGACGGAAGCCGAACTGCTGCAGCACCTTGGCGACGATGGTCTTCATCCCTATCGCCCCCATTGCCGTAGAACAGGTCAAGAGGCCAGATTCAAATGGCGAGAAACCGAAACCCAGCTGCAACATCAGCGGCAGCAGGAACGGAATGGTGCCGATGCCGACGCGGAACATGAAGCCGCCCACTACGCCGGCATGGAACGTCGGCAGGCGCAGCAAGGAAAGATCCAGCAACGGATGCGCCTGCCGCCGATAGTGCCACAGATAAGCCAGCAGCAGCGCCGCGCCGATGACGGTCAGCCAGATCGACGCCTGGGCAGACAGCATATGCTTGCCCTCCGAAGCCAGGCCCAGCATCAGCATGGACAAACCGGCGCCGGTGAAGACGAAACCGGCCAGGTCGAGCTTGGGCACATCGTCTTCTTTCAGATTGGCGATGAATCGGCCAGCCAGCGCCATCCCAAGCAAGCCGATAGGGATATTGATCAGAAAGATCCAGCGCCAGTGAAAATACGTGCTGATGAAGCCGCCCAGCGGCGGGCCGATCACCGGGCCCAGCAAAGCCGGCACCGTCAGATAGCTCAGCGCCCGCACCAGATCGGCCTTGTCTATCGTGCGCAGAATCACCAGCCGCCCCACCGGCACCATCATGGCCCCGCCTATGCCTTGCAGAAAGCGCGCCATCACGAAGCCATGCAGCGAACTGGTCGCCGCGCACAGCAGCGATCCCAACATGAACACCACAATGGCGGAGCGGAAAATGCGCCTGGCTCCGAAGCGGTCGGCCATCCAGCCGCTGATGGGAATGAACACCGCCAGACTCACCAGATACGATGTCAGCGCCAGTTTCAACGATATCGGATCAACGGCGAGGTCGCGGGCGATGGCCGGCAAGGAAGTGGAAATGACGGTGGAGTCCATGTTCTCCATGAACAGCGCCGTGGCAACGATCAACGGCGTCACCATGCCGGGAGCGATTTTCAACTTCATGACTTTTGAATGGCAAAACAACCGTCGGAGTGTACCACTTGCCACCCACATCCGGCGTGCGAACACCGTGTCGCACAGCGCATTCACCCGATTGATCGATTTTGCTCTTCATGCAGCAGCAGCCATTGCATGCGCTGGCACAGCTCCACCACGTAATCCCACACCACACGGTAGCGCAGCGTGCGGCGGATATTGCTGCGCGCGCTGATCCAGTAAGAACGAATGATGCGCAGCTCCGGCAATAGCTGCGCCAGCCGCGGATCGTCGTAAGTCATGTAGTAAGGCAGCACCACGATGCCGCCATCGGCCAAGGCTGCTTCCTTCTGCGCCACCACGCTGGTGCTGCGCAACGGCATGCAGGGATGGCGGCATAGGCCGTGGTGAAACATCAATTCCCGCGAGAACAGCAGATCGTCGACATAGGCCAGGATGGCATGGCCGTTCAAGTCCTCGCGCTCGACGATAGGCGGATGGGCCGCCAGATAGGCCGGCGTGGCGTACAGGCCCAGGCAGTAATCGGTCAGTTTGCGGGTCACCACCAGATTGGCCTGCGGCCGCTCCAGCGTAATGGCGATATCCACCTCGCGGCTGGTGATGCTGACGAAACGCGGCACGGCCACCAGGTCTATCTCCAGGCCAGGATACTGCGCCATCAAGGCGGGCAAGTGCCTGGCCAGAAACTGGGCGCCCAGCCCTTCCGGGGCGCCCAGCCTCACCACGCCGTTGACCTCGACATGGCCGCGCTTGCCGCTGTCCAGCATCTGCGAGGCGGTATTTTCCAACGCCTCCGCCAGCGGCAGCAGTTGCCGGCCGGCCGCCGTCAGCGCATAGCCGTCGGCCTGCTGGATGAACAGCGGCTGTCCCATCACCTGTTCCAGCGCATCGATATGGCGCGCCACCGTGGCATGGGTGGTGCCCAGTTGCCGCGCGGCGCCCAACAGCTTGCCGCAGCGCTGCAGCGCCAGAAAATAGCGCACATCGTTCCAATCGAACATGCCACCCCCTATCGGGACTTGTGCGTTTGCACACGGACAGGAAAGCCTCGCAGCCATCCGCTGTTCAAAAATTAACACACCTTGTTTCCCGATGACTATTTCCACCCGCACGCACTTCGGTTTAGATGGTCGGCAAGACAAAGACATAAGCGGGTATCGCACCATGCTCAGCGGCGAGTTCGACTACATCATCGTCGGCGCCGGCAGCGCCGGCTGCCTGCTGGCCAATCGGCTGTCGGCGGATCCAGCCAAGCGCGTGCTGCTGCTGGAGGCTGGCGGCCGCGACAGCTACCCATGGATACACATCCCGGTCGGCTACCTCTATTGCATCGGCAATCCTCGCACCGACTGGTGCTACCGCACGGTGGCGGAAAGCGGCCTGAACGGCCGCGCGCTGGGCTATCCGCGCGGCAAGGTGCTGGGCGGGTCTTCGTCGATCAACGGCATGATCTATATGCGCGGCCAGGCCGCCGACTATGACCATTGGGCCTCTCTGGGCAATGCCGGCTGGGGGTGGCGCGACGTGCTGCCTCATTTCATCGAGATGGAAGACCATTACGACCCGGCGCGGCCGCAGCACGGCCATGGCGGCGAATGGCGGGTGGAAAAACAACGCCTGTCCTGGGAGATTCTGGATGCCTTCCGCTCCGCTGCCGCTCAGCAAGGCATCGCGCCGGTAGAGGATTTCAATGGCGGCGACAACGCCGGCTGCGGCTACTTCGAGGTCAATCAAAAAGACGGCTTGCGCTGGAACTGCGCCAAGGCCTTTCTCCATCCCATCCGCCATCGACCCAACCTCACGGTGCTGACCGGGGCGGAGGCGGACAAACTGCTGCTAAACGATGGCCGCGCCGCGGCAATCGCATTTATGCAACATGGCGAGCGTCTGCAAGCCCGTTGCCGCGGCGAAATCATCCTCGCCGCCGGCACCATAGGCTCGCCGCTTTTGCTGCAGCGCAGCGGCATCGGCCCGGCGCCGCTGCTGGCGCGGCATGGCATCGAGCCGCTGCGGGCGCTGCCCGGCGTCGGCGCCAATCTGCAAGACCATCTGCAGCTGCGGCTGGTATTCAAGGTTCAAGGCGTGGCCACGCTGAACCAGCGCGCCGCCAGCTGGAGCGGCAAACTGGCGATGGCCTGGGAATACTTATGGAAACGCAGCGGACCGTTGTCGATGGCGCCCAGCCAGCTTGGTGCCTTCGCCCGCAGCGGACCGGACGCGACGCGGCCGGACCTGGAATATCACGTGCAGCCGCTGTCGCTGGACCGCTTCGGCGAACCCTTGCACCGTTTCCCGGCCTTCACCGCCTCGGTCTGCCATCTGCGGCCGGCCAGCCGCGGCCATGTGGCGATCGGCGGCATCGCCCCAGCCGCGCCGCCCATCATCCAACCCAACTACCTCAGCCATCCGGAAGACCAGCGCATTGCCGCCGCCGCCATCCGGCTGACCCGCCGCATCGCCGCCGCGCCGGCGCTGGCGCGCTATTTGCCGGAGGAGTACCGGCCAGGACTGCAGTATCAAAGCGAGGAGGAACTGATAACCGCAGCCGGCGACATCGGCACCACGATTTTCCATCCTGTGGGCACGTGCAAGATGGGAAGCGACGAACTGGCGGTCGTCGACGACAGGCTGCGCGTGCACGGCATTGCCGGGCTGCGCGTGGCCGACGCCTCCATCATGCCCGCCATCACCTCAGGCAATACCAATAGCCCTACGCTGATGATCGCCGCCAAGGCGGCGCAGATGATCGCGCAGGACAACAACACGCCGGCGCCAATCAGGACGCCGGCCCCACCCGCAAAGGAGACCTGGACATGAGCAACAGCATCGCGCCGACGGCGTCCACCGTCGGCATCAGCCGAGCCGAGCGCAAGGTGATACTCGCCTCGTCGCTCGGCACCGTGTTCGAATGGTATGACTTCTTCCTGTACGGCGCGCTGGCCGCCATCATCGGCAAGCAGTTCTTCTCCGGCGTCAACGAGACCACCGCCTTCATCTTCGCGTTGATGACCTTTGCCGCCGGCTTCCTGGTGCGGCCGTTCGGCGCCTTGGTATTCGGCCGGCTGGGCGACATGGTGGGCCGCAAGTACACCTTTCTCGCCACCATCGTCATCATGGGTCTGTCCACCTTCCTGGTGGGCGTGCTGCCGGGCCATGCCACGCTGGGCATCGCCGCGCCTATCATCCTGGTCAGCCTGCGCATGCTGCAGGGCCTGGCCATAGGCGGAGAGTACGGCGGCGCGGCCATCTACGTGGCGGAGCATGCGCCGGACAACAAGCGCGGCGGCTACACCAGCTGGATTCAGGTAACCGCCGGCGCCGGCCTGCTGTTGTCGCTGCTGGTGATTCTGGTTTGCCGCAAGCTGACCGGGGACGCCTTCAATGAGTGGGGCTGGCGCCTGCCCTTCCTGCTGTCCATCATCCTGCTGGCCATTTCCACCTGGATCCGGCTGTCCATGCAGGAATCGCCCGCCTTCCTGAAAATGAAGGCAGAAGGCAAGCACTCCAAGGCGCCAATCAGCGAGGCCTTCGGCAACTGGGCCAACCTGAAAGTGGTGCTGATCTCGCTGTTCGGCTTCAATGGCGGCCAGGCCGTCACCTTCTACTGCGCACAGTTCTACTCGCTGTTCTTCCTGACGCAGATCCTGAAGGTAGATCCGCAAACCGCCAACCTGATGCTGATCGCGTCTCTGATCATCACCACGCCGCTGTTCCTGTACTTCGGCCACCTGTCCGACCGCATCGGCCGCAAACCAGTATTGCTGGCCGGCCTGGTGCTGGGCCTGGCGCTGACCTTCCCGGCCTTCCGCTGGCTAACCGACTACGCCAATCCGGACGTAGCCTCCGCCCAGGCGCGCGCCCCGGTAGTGGTGGTGGCAGATCCGGCCACTTGCCACTTCCAGTTCGATCCGATAGGCAAGGCCAAGCTCGATACCCCATGCGACCAGGCCAAGGCGCTGCTGGCGAAGAACGGCGTGCCCTACCAGCAAAAGGCGGCGCCGGCCGGCGTGACGGAAATCCACATCGGCGGCGTGGTGCAGTCGGGCTTTGACAAGAAGGCGCTGCAGGCGGGCTTAAAAGCGGCGGGCTATCCGGACAAGGCCGATCCCGAGAAGATCAACCATGCGATGGTGGTGCTGGTGCTTGTGCTGCTGTCGGTGATCTCGGCGCTGACTTACGGCCCGCTGGCGGCGATGATGGTGGAACTGTTCCCCACCCGCATCCGCTACACCTCGATGTCGCTGCCCTATCACCTGGGCAATGGCTGGATAGGCGGGCTGATGCCTACCGTAGCGTTCTCGCTGGTGGTCTACACCGGCGATATCTTGTACGGGCTGTGGTATCCCATCGTGGTCTACGCCGTCAGCCTGACCGTAAGCCTGCTGTTCCTGAAGGAAACCTTCCGCAACGACATCCATCGGCACGGATAGCATCCATTTCAACCGCCCCCGCTTGCCACGGGGGCTTCTCCCATCTCCACCCACTGCCAGCGGCGCAATTTGAGTGCGCCCTTCAGACATGGTCAGGTTTTCCCCTTGCATCCTGCAAGGCACATCAAGCCATGCAATTTTTCCAAAATGCAATAAGTTGAAAGTATCCCGTTTCAAACGCAGTGCCGTGCAAGCAGGCGCTTGCACTTTAGAATTGCCAGCATCCTGCCTGTCTTGAATAATCGCCCTATTAGTAATTTTTTATTATTAATAATTCAATTAAACACGTCATTGTTGTTTAGAATTTTGCAAGCTATACTGAACTTAATAGGAAGTGTTAAACAAAAGCAAATCAATTTAAACTTTAAGTTTAAAAATTCCGCAACGGCTCATGCGGAGTCATCTACCGGGAGACTCAAATGAAAAAAGTCATTTTCACTCTGGCAGCGCTGTTCGCCCTGCAATCCGGCTTGGCTCTGGCTGCCAACGGCGGCACCGTCACCTTCAGCGGTGCCATCGTCAAGGAACCCTGCGCGGAGAGCAGCAGCGATCTGCTGAAATACGCGATGAACCCGCATCAATACCAAGCCGCTCGCAAAATAGCTTCTGGCCACGCCTGCGCCGGGATGGACAATACCCAATCTCTCAGCCTGTCTGCTGTCAACATGACAAGCGCCGCGACTCAGCGCAGCGGACAGCTGGTTACGGTCATCTACAACTGATCGTCCGCAAACAAAAAAGCCTTCGGCCATTATGACCGAAGGCTTTTTGCATTTTGGGAGGGATGTGTCAGCTACTGATACAGCATGTCTATCGTGATCGCCGTCTGCAGACTCCCCGGGACGACATTTGACGTCCGCATATACTCTACAAATAGGCCCAACTGCGCAGACTGCGACTGAACATTCACGACCCGGGTATTGTTGCTGTTATTAGCGCCGATGTTGGCGTTGTCCGCCGAACTACCCAGATTGATGGCTATCCCTTTCGCCGTCCCTCCGGTATTGGCGAACAGGACCGAATTATTGGCATCCGCCGCGCCGGAGAAACGGAAGGTGGCTGTCCTGACGCCGGTCGAACAATTCACCGCGCTGATGGTGAAAGCATTGCGGGCCTGGGCGCTGCCAACAGCCGGGAACTGCGTGGCGGCAACCGTCGGCAGGTTGATCGTATACTGACCATTCGCGCTCAAGTTGCAGGTGCCGCCTGGCGTGAAGGTGACCGAACCATTGATCAACTGGTTGAAGTTGATGCCCTGATGCGCATTCAATCCGCCTTTCCCATCCAGTTGAAACACCGAGTACTGGTTAATCGAGGCAGAACCGCTGGAAGGCGCACCCGTCGTCTTCAATAGCACAATCGAGTACGGCAGATTAGTCCTGACAAAACCATTGCGAGGTACCGTAATCCCCGTATCGATTGCGCCACTGCTCTGGGTGTAAGTCCGGCCATTAAAAATGATGCCGATCTGCAAACCGGGGGCCAGCACCGCATTCTTGGGATTGACCCAAAAGTATACGTTCTCACCCACACTCTGTTCGCAGTAAAGCTGCAGATTCTGCAGCGACGACTGCCAGATGATCGTTCCCACCGGCGCGTTGGCGGAAACATACAGATTGCCCGGCAAATTGAATGTGGACGTGACACTGCCAGCGCTGCTGCTGCCGTTCCAGCACCCCAAGGCATGGCTGGTCAGCGGCATGGCCAGCAGCAACGCCAGCATCCATCCATACAGTCCACGGCAAATCAGTTTCTTCATTTTTCTATCGCTTTCCCGGCATGCCCAAAGGCGCGCCATCATCATCACAGCGGGGCGCAAACAGCGTCCGCCTGCAAATACGCCGCGCCGCTGGTGTTCTGCGGCAACGGATAGCTGAAACGGCATTGCTGATCTTGAGTGCTGCCCCAGCTTACCAACAGCGGCTTGCCTTCCATGCCGCGCAGGAAGGCGCGACCGCCCTGCCCCACCATGGTCAGAAAGTCTCCGCCATTGCCGGTGCTGACCGTGGCGCCCACCGGCAAATGGTTGCCATCGGGACGACGCAGCGTCACGATGACCGGCTTGCCCTGCTGGGTATTGAACTTCAGCATGACGATGGCACCGGCGCGCGGCGCATCCTGCACGCTCGTTTCTTGCAACTCCACATCCTGGCTCATTCCGCGCGGATCCAGAGTGATTTCATTCTGTCGATACGGCATCAAGGACGTCACCACCGCATAACCACTCTTATTGACGCGCACCCCATTGGTGTTGCTGACTGCCGCGCCCTCGGCGCCCGGCGCTTCGACCACTGCGATAGACTCGCCCAGAGACTGGGCAGGCGTCACGCCGCCCGGATGGAAAACCAGCGCGCCGCTGATACCGGCATTCGCCTGCGAATTGCTGCCGTTGACGCTGGCGCCGGCGCTGAGCGTGGCCACCGACGTAGCATACTGCACGTTGCCGCCCCCACCGCTGTTGTTGCCGCCGTTGCTGTCGCGATTCGCGCTGCCGTAAACGCTGTAGTTGAGGTTGCGCAGAGTCCCGGCCGTGCCGCTCAAATTGACCTGGGCAGTGCCGCTGCGATCACTGCTGCTGCTGGCGCTGGTGGTCAACAACGGAGAATGCGGCTCGCGCCCCAGAGGCATGGAAACGCTCAACGAGTATTGGTTGACGATGCGGCCAGTGGAGTCCTGGGTACGTCCGGCGGACAGATTGAAACTCACCGACTTGAAATTATTGCTGTAACCCAGTTGATAAGTCAGATCGCGTCCGCGCTGATTCCAATAGTCTTGCGTGGAGCCGGTCAGATACACATGGCCCCAGCGATCGCCCAAGGGCTGGTCGGCATTCAGCTGGAATTTATTCTTGGCTCGATACACTACGCCAACCTGATTCAGCAAATTGGTATAGTCGCTCAGTTCAAGAAAGCCTGAAGTGGAGAAGCGATAGGCCGCCACGGTGAAGTTGGTGCGCGTCGCCTCCATCAGCTTGCTGTAAGTCACCCGGTAACTCTGGCCCTGCATAGTGCTAGTGGGGGCATTGAATGGCAGCTCATTGGCCCAAGACTGGGTCACATCCAGCGCCAGCGCGCCCAATGGCGTGTTGATGCCGGAACCGAACAGCGCAGACTGGTAGTGATCGGCGGCGATCACGCCGCCATATAGCGTCAGGCTGTTGCTGATGCCACGCTGATAGGTGGCCTGAGCGAAATTGGGGCGCTTGCTCAGCGCGCTGTCGCGCCATTGGCCGGCCGTGAACGAATAACGCGACTGCCCCGCGCGCAACAACTGCGGCACGGCGGCGTAAGGCACGATGAACTTGCGCACGCGGCCGTCGGCCTCGGTCACCGTCACTTCCAGATCGCCGGCAAAACCGGTGTTGTACAGATCATCAATGCTGAACTCGCCAGGCGGCACCGCGTTCTCATAGATCAGATTGCCGTTCTGACGGATCGACACTTTGGCATTGGTTTCGGCCACGCCGCGCACCACGGGCGCATAGCCTTGCTGCGACTCCGGTTGCATCCGGTCGTCGGAACTCATCTGCATGCCGCGGAAAGGCACGCTGCCGAACAGATCGGACGGTGTGAAATAATCGCCCATGGTCAGCACGGAACGTAAGTCCGTCATATCGCGCTGGACATAGGCGGAGGCATTCTGATAGTTGCGCTCGCTCTGGCCCTTGCCGTTGTTCTGCTGGGTCAGCGTGCCGTTATAGCGGAAGCGCCACAAGCCAACGTTCAAACCGGCATTGGTGCCAAGGTAATACTGGGTGGATTTGCCGGCTGCGCCATTGTCATAACGGTAGGTATTGGCGTTGTAATTCAGGAAGCCGGCAAATGGCGCGCCGGCATCCCAATATTCCGGCGCGACGTAACCGCGCGCCTGGGCGCGCAGGTATTTTTGAGGAATGCTGACATCCAGGCGCAGGTCGGCGCTGTTGAAACGCGAAAACGCGCCCGGCACCACGGTTGCGATGTCCACGCAACGACTGGGCTCGTCGCGCCCGGGCACGCCGACAGCGTTCTGCAAGCGCGAGAAGTCCACCCCCAGATCATCAAGCATCGCCCGGTTGAAACAAGCCAGCACCTTGCGCTCCGCCAACTCCTTCATCAGCACGTCGCGACGCCCCAGCCAGGTGGCGTTGACATAGACATCGGCCCGATAGTTGCCGGGAAAGGCGCTGTCCATCTGGTTGAAGCGAGACAGATCCACCTGCTTGCCGTTGGCGTTCTGATTGATGAACACCGGGTTGAATTGCACGTCGTCGAGCGCGGCGTTCCCAGCCGCAGGAGCATCCGCCAAGGCAGCTTGCCCGCCGAACAGGCCGCAAATCAACAGGCTGAGCGGGCTGAGAACCCAGCGGCTATCGGGCTGTCGTGTTTTCAAGTGCTTCATGGCTAGATTGAGTCCTGCGGAAGCGCGCAGCCCAGGCCGGCGCAAGCAAAATGATCAGGGAAGCAAAGGCGCGCTATGCATGACGGCCGCGCCGTAATCGTTGATGCTCTCGTAATTGAGCTTCAAGCTGCCTTCCGGCTTGTTTTTCAGGTCTTTCAAGGGAAAGTCATGGCTGCCGGCCGGCGGAACCATCCCGCCGTCGGTCTCATACTCATGCTTGCCGATCAACAGAACCGCTCGATTGAGCGAAACGTGGTACGCGGCCTGGTTGGTGGCGCGCAGCAGATAACCCTTGCCGCCAGCTTGCGGCAGTAATGACCAGGAAAGCTTGTCGGCTGCGTCATCAGACGTGCCGGAAAGGCCGGAGGGGCGGTAAAACAGCTTGATGCGGGAACGAAACGCCACCTGCATGAAGTTCCGCTGCTCGCTGCTCGCCTTGGGCAGCGGCGGCACATCCAGCACGTTCAGCCAGAACACCGACTCCCTGTCCTTAGGCAGATCGGCGCCGGTGAAGGTCAAGCGCAGAGTCTGTCCCTTCGTCGGATCTACGCGGAAAATCGGCGGCATGATCAGGAAAGGGGCGTCGGCGGTGTCCGGCACCGATTTCTCGTTGCCGCTATCCGCCCATACCTGTACCAGAGACGGCTCCTTGCCAGGATTATTGACCTTGACGGTGACCTCGCGGTCCTCAGCCTTGTACACCACGCGGGTGCCGGAGATCACTACGCCCGCCAAAGCCCCGCTGGCCCATACCGAACCTGCCAACGCCAAGGCAAGCGTTCCGCGCCATACTGCTTGTTTCATTTTTGAATCCGCTTCCAGAGAAGGAAATCGGCTGGCGCCCCGCGGGCTGCCAGCCGCTTGAGACCAATTACTGGTAAGTCATCGAGTACTGGACGCTGGTGTTCACCGAACCCGCGCCAGCCGCGCCGGTAGCGTAGTACTGGGCGTAATAGGCCATGGAAGCGCCGCCGCTGCTGATCGGCACCACTTGCGAATTGGCATTGTTGCTGAGGTTGATGGCGTTGAAGCTGTTGTTCAGCAGCTGAACTTCCACATTGCTGGCAGCGCCGGAGCCGGTAGCGTTCAACAGATTGCCGGTAGTCGCATTGACAGTCGGACCAACCTCAAAGCGGGTCTGTGCATTCTTCAGGGCGGAAGGGCAGTTGCTCAAAGTGATGGCGAACGGCGTGGCGCCGGAAGTTTGGCCCTTGGCAGCCAGGGAGGCTGCGCCCACGGTCGGCAGGGTCACGGTTACGTTCTGGCCCGAGTTGCCGGCGATGTTGCAGGTCTGCGCCACGATGTTTCCAGTGACGGTGATTTGGCCGTCAGCGGCCATGGCGGCAGAAGAGTACAAACCCAGTCCAATCAGCGCTGCAGTTACGATCTGTTTCATGAAAGTCTCCGTTTAAATTGCGGGCAGTGCATATGCCCGATTGCTTGGCCCTAGTGGGCGGAAATTGCAGAGTTGTCCGGCGTGTCGAGGCATCTTCGGCAATCTTGCGATTACAACCAGCGGTTGAGCCTTGCGCCCTCAACCAGCCATCTATCAATAAAAACCATGATCAGATTAAACAAAATCCATCAAATCAGATCGAATTAATTTAAAATCAATCGATTTTTGATTAGAGATAGACAAGCGAAAGCCTGTGCTATGGCAGGACGCCGTAAATGGCCGCCCATCGCCATGCCATGGCTGGATGATGCTTAGCTCTCATCACGTCTGGCGAGCGAACGAATCCTGATAGGCCTCTTGCAGCGCGGCTAGATGTGATGTGCCGCAAGATTAAAGCAAATTAGACATGACTTTCAACATAGCCTTACTCAACAAATCTTAACAAAAACCATCCTAACGCATTGATAAATAATAAAATTCCTCCTTGAAATTTCAATTCCAGTAAATTTTGAAGTGTATCATTCTCACATCATTATGAATATATTTTAAATTATTAGTTTAATATAGATGCTGGATTGCAAATTTACATGAAATAACAATACCAAAGGCATAAATTTGTGCGAATTCTGCTCCCCCTCCGACTATTCAACTTCTCAACATGCGCTTAGACTGGCCACGTTTCTTCTTCCAGGAAGTCAGCCCCATGCCCCTCGCCCGCAGCCAATACCTCACCGTCAACCGTCGCCGCTATCATCTGCGCCGCTGGGGAGCCGAAAACGCGCCGCTGATGGTGCTGCTGCACGGCTGGATGGATAATTCGGCAACATTCCAGTTCATGGTGGAAAACCTGTGCCAGGAATGGCAGGTCGTAGCCCCCGATCTGCGCGGCTTTGGCGACAGCCAGTGGAATGAAGGCAGCTACTACTTCCCGGACTACCTGGCCGATCTGGACGATCTATTGACGCAGCTGTCGCCAGAACAGCCTGTCCGGCTGCTGGGGCACAGCATGGGGGCGATGATCGCCGGGATCTACGCTGGGGTGCAGCCAGAGCGGATCGAGCGCCTGGTGCTGGTGGAAGGGTTTGGCCTGAATGCCACGCGGCCGGCCGAGGCCCCGGGGCGTTTCGCTCGCTGGTTGCGGGAAACCCAATCCGACATCGGCTACGAGGCGATGGCGGATCTAAGACAAGTGGCGGACAAGCTGCGCGGGCGCAACCCCTTGCTCAGCGATGAACGCGCGCAATGGCTGGCGGCGGAGTTGACCCGCCCGACCGAGAATGGCGTCATCTATCGCGCCGATCCGCGCCACAAGATGGTCAACCCGATTCTATACCGGCTGGAGGAGGCGATGGCCTGCTGGCGCCGCATCACCGCGCCAGTGCTGTGGGTCATGGGCGAACATCCCTTTGAACATCCCGCGGTCAAGGGCGTCATGTCCACGCTGGATGAGCGCCGCGCCTGTTTCGCCCGACTGAGCGAAACGACCATCCCGGGCGCCGGCCACATGATCCAATGGGAAAAGCCGGAAGAGCTGGCGCAGGCGGTGGAAAGCTTCATGCTGCCCCCCGTATGAGGGCGGCGGGCCATGGCCGTCAGGCGATGGTGGCTCCCAGCCTCGCCTGATTTGCGGCCGTTTGTTCCGCGTCAGTCCATTCCCAATCACATGCCGAAAGCGGCTGCTACACTGCTTAAGTAGCCTCCACTCCCCCGCTTTCGATCATGCCCCACGAACTGAACGAAGAGCAGCGCGAGAAGCTGCTGGAAAATCTGGTGATTCCGCCGCGCCCAGAAATTCTGGACCGTTTGCAGGCCTTGCGCCATGACAGCGAATCGCCGCTGCAAGAACTGAGCGAGCTGGTCGGCAGCGATCCTGCCTTGGGCATCGCCATGCTGAAGGCGGCCAATTCCCCCGCCTTGGGCCAGGGCCGCAAGATTCAGTCCATCGCTCAGGCCATCAACTTGCTTGGCGTCAACAATGTGATCAATCTGGCCAGCGGCCTGGTGCTGCGCAGCCGGCTGACGCAGGAAACGCCGCAGGCGCTGGAGGTGTTTTGGGACAAAGCAATGCAACTGGCCACGGTGTCAGGCCTGCTCAGCGAGCGGCTGGCCCATGTGCCGGACCAGTGCCAGAGCTTCGCGCTGTTCCACGGCTGCGGCATCGCCATCCTGCTGATGCGGCAGGCCGGCTATTCGCGCACCTTGCAGCTGATGGAGCTGGCCGACGACGAACGCATATGCAAGGTGCAACAGCAGCTGCACGGCACCGACCACACGGTGGTGGGCTATCTGGTGGCCAAGGTCTGGCACATGCCGGAAAACTTTGCCCGCGCCATCCTGCTGCAGTACGACCCGCAGATATTGGACACCGGACCAGACGCCCTGCTGGACCATGAAGGCCGGATGATGGTGGCGGTGACGCGCGCGGCGCAGCACGCCTGGCGGACCTCGCTGCCCGGTCATGAAGACCCAGGCTGGCCGCAGCGCCGCGCCGCCGTGCTGGCCTACCTGGGATTGGACCTGGTGGAGTTTGAGGACTGGTGCGACCATCTGCACCAGCAGATGGCCGGCAACTGATACGACATAAAACCGGCAGCGCAGTGCAAGATTTTGCAGCCGCGCTTAAGCCAGGTAGCGCGCCTCCAGATGCGCGCGATAATGGGCCGGATTCAGCGCCTCGCCCGTCGCCCGCCGCACCAGCTCGTCCGTCGTCCACAAACTGCCTTGGCTCCAGATGTGGGCCTGCAGCCAGTCGAATACCGGCGACAGATCGCCTGCCGCGACGCGGCCATCCAGATTCGGCTCCTGCCGGCGCAAGACGGCGAAATACTGCGCCGCGTACATCGCGCCCAGCGTGTAGCTGGGAAAGTAGCCGAAGGTATCGGTCCAATGGATGTCCTGCAGGCAGCCGTCGCGGTAGTTGCCGCGGGTATCGATGCCCAGATAGGCCATCATCTTCTCGTCCCACAGCGCTGGCACATCCTCGGCCTCGATCTCGCCATTGATCAACGCGCGCTCGATCTCGAAACGCAGAATCACATGCGCCGGGTAGCACAACTCGTCGGCGTCAACGCGGATGTAACCAGGCTCGACGCGGGTATAGAGCCGCGCCAGGTTGTCGGCTTCGAACGCCGGCTGGTCGCCAAAACGGCGGCGGATCAGCGGCGCGATCAACTCCAGGAAGCCGCGGCTGCGGCCCAATTGCATCTCGAACGATAGGCTCTGGCTCTCGTGAATGCCCATGGAGCGGGCGCGGCCCACTGGCTGCTCCACCCATTGCCGCGGCAGTCCCTGCTCATAGCGGGCATGGCCGGTCTCATGGATGATGCCCATCAGGCTTTGCACAAAATCGTCTTCACGGTAGCGCGTGGTGATGCGCACATCCTCCGGCACGCCGCCGCAGAACGGATGGTTGCTGACGTCCAGTCTGCCGGCGTCGAAATCGAAGCCCAAGAGCTGCATCACCTCCAGACCCAGATCGCGCTGCAAGGCCACCGGGAACGGACCCGTCGGCTGAATCACGGCCTCGCCGGCCTGTTTGGCGCGTACGGCCTCGATCAGGCCCGGCAGCCAGGATTTGACGTCATCGAAGATGCGCGCGATATCGGCGCTCTTCATGCCCGGCTCGTACTTGTCCAGCAGGGCATCGTAGCGGCTTACGCCGTTGATCTGCGCCAGCAGCGCCGCCTCTTCGCGCGCCAGCCGCAACACTTCGCGGAAATTGACCAGGAAACCCTGCCAATCATTATCCTTGCGCTGGCTGCGCCAGGCGTGTTCACAGCGCGCGGCCGCCAAGGATTTGGCCTCTACCAGTTCGGCCGGAAGCAGATTGGCTTGCTGCCATTCGCGGCGCATTTCGCGCAGATTGGCGCGTTGCGCCGGGTCCAGGTCTTCTTGCTCCGCGGCCTGCAGCTGCTCCTGCAATTGCGGCTCGGTGATCAGCTGGTGCATCAGCACCTGCAGCTCGGCCTGGGCAGCCGCGCGCGCTTCATTGCCCTTGGGCGGCATCATGGCGGCCTGATCCCAGCCAGCGATGGCGCCGAGATGGCCAAAACGATGCAGTCTTTGAAAAGTGTGGCTGAGGCTTTGATAGGCCTTTTGATTCAGCATGGCATCCTCCTTTGTATGGATTTCACCCCATACTCACATGACACTATTTAATGGTCAAGCGCGGAAAATCATGCTGAAAAACAATAAGAAACAAGGGAATTTGTGCTCAGAAAAACCTGTTTAGGATGAGTTTTACTCACGCACTCTTACCAGATGCGCCCAAGCGTTGCGAGGCAAACGGAAAGGACTGCCAATGCGGGAAGTACTCTCGCACCAGTTGGCGCAGGTATTCGCCGTCTTGTTGCGAATCCAAATGCAGCAGCAAGGCATCCACAGCCATGCGGTAGCTGCTCGCATGAAAAGGGTGGGGATCAAGCAGAAACAACAAGGCCTGCAGCAGCGTTTCGCGACGGCGGATCTCGTCTTCCGCCATGCCGTCTTCGAATAGCTTGCCAAGGTAAAGGCCCAGCGAGGGCGGATAGCGCTGGAAACCTGTCCGCCGCATCAACTGCAGCAGCGCATCCAGCGATCCCTGCAACGGCATGTCGAGGTTGCGCACAGTGAAGCCGGCGCCGGAGGTGATCTCCATCACCTTCTTCATGTCATCCAGCCAGAAGTAGAAAAACTCGCGGGCGCAGGTCACCGCCAGCAATTTCTCCTGCAAGGGACAGCCGGCCAGAAACACGTCCACCCCGGCATGATAGCTGTCGACATCCCGCCGCTTGCCGGCCAGGCCGTCCAGCAGCTTCTGCAACAGCTCGCGCCGCGCCGCCACCACATCCGGCGTGGCGCCCAGCCGTTCAATCAAATGCAGATAGGCCGTCAATGCGTCCTTCAGTGCCGCCATCTCCGCTCCTTGCCCGCCATGCTCGCACACTCCCATATTCCCACTGTTTGAGCATACAACGCTTGGCGCAACAAAATGATGACTGCCAGACCCAACCGCTTAAGCTTGCGGCCGCAAGTTCAGCCGCAAATCGCCGCCAACCTTGGCCACGTCAACGATTTCCAGACGCGTCTTGTCGGCCAGATCCTCCAGCGCCGGCCAGGAGAACAGGCCGCACGCAGCGTCGCCGGCCAGCGCCGGCGCCAGATACAGCACAATCTCGTCAACCAGCCCGGCGCGCAGCAGCGCGCCGTTGAGGCCGGCGCCGGCCTCAACCATCAGCTCATTGATGCCGCGTTCGCCCAGGCGGCTCAGCAACGCGGCCAGATCGGCCTTGCCCCCGCGCCGACCCAGAATCAGCGGCTCGACGCCCTGCGCGCGGAATGCCGCCAACTGCGCCTCGTCATCGACGCAGGTGGCCAGCACGCTTCGCCCGCCAGGATAGATGCGGCTGGAAGGATCGGTGCGCAGATCGCCGTCCAAAACCACCCGCCACGGCTGAACCGCCACCGGCACCTCACGCACCGTCAACTGCGGGTCGTCCGCCAGCACCGTGCCGCTGCCGGTGAGGATGGCGCAATGCGCGGCGCGCAAACGCTGCACGTCTAGCCGGGCTTGCGGCCCGGTGATCCACTTGCTGCTGCCATTCAGCAGCGCGGTCTTGCCATCCAGCGTGGCCGCGGCCTTCAGCATCACCCACGGCCGGCCGCGCTCGACGCGCGACAGAAAGCCGCGGTGCACGCGGCGCGCCTCTGCCTCCATCAGGCCCGCCGCCGCGGAAATGCCGGCGGCCTGCAGCATGGCGATGCCGCGGCCTGCCACCTCATGATACGGATCGACCATCGCCGCCACGACGCGGTCGATGCCCTCGGCGATCAGCCTCTCCGCGCACGGCGGGGTGCGGCCATGGTGGCTGCACGGCTCCAAGGTCACGTAGGCGGTAGCGCCGCGCGGGCTATCGCCGCGCGCCAGGCAATCCTTGATGGCCTGGATTTCCGCGTGATCGGAACCCACCGCCAGCGTCGCGCCCTCGCCTATCACCTTGCCTTCGCGCACCAGCACGCAGCCGACGCCGGGATTGGGCGCGGCGCGGCGGGTCGCGCCTTCGGCCAGCCGCAGCGCGCGCTGCATATACAGGTGATCGTCGGCGCTGTAATCCATCATGCTTGATTCTTCCATTCATCGGCCAATAGGCCGTAACAACGCATATTCCAGTAGCGGCCGTTTAGATACTGCGCGTCGCGCAGCTCGCCTTCCAGCCGGAAGCCCAGGCTTTCCGCCACCTTGCAGCTGCGGACATTTCCCGGCGCGCAACCCAATTCCACTCGATGCAGGCCCAGCTCGTCGAAACCATGGCGCAATAGCTGCCGCAGCGCCTGCTGCATCACGCCCTTGCCGACATGACAATCCGCCAGCCAATAACCGATGCGCGCATAGCGATGCACTTGGCTGATGCCGTGCAATGAACAGATGCCGGCGATCTCGCCGTCCACTTCGATCAACCGGTGGGCGCTGCGCCCTTCCGCATTGCCCTGAACCTGCTGCCGCAGAAAAACCGCGGTATCCGCCGCCGACTGCGGCTTGACGATGCCGGCCATCCATTGGCTCAGCGTGGCGCGATAGCTTTCAATCAAGGCATACAGCGCCGCCGCATCGGCAGCGGGATCGGCGGGCCGGATGGTCACCGTGGGCATCGCAATCCTTTCCACTCCCTGTCCAGCAGGCTGTACTGGCAGGCATCATGGTAGCGACCGTGCAAATACAGGCCGTCGCGCTGCACGCCTTCCAGGCTGAACCCCAGACGCTCGGCCACCGCCCGGCTGCGCGCGTTCTCCACGCCCGCCACGATGGCGATGCGGTTCAGGCCTCGTTCGCCGAATCCGATATCCAGCGCCTGCGCCACCGCGCCGCGCATCAGGCCGCGGCCGACAAAACGGTCGGCCAGCCAGTAGCCCAGGTAGCCGGAACGATGCAGCGCGCTGACGCCATGGATATCGATGCAGCCGGCCAACTCGCCGTCCGATTCGATCAACCAGGTGGCACAGGCCCCGCCGTTGCGCTGGCCATCGGCGATGCCGGCTAGAAACTGCCGGCTGTCTTCCACGCTGCGGGTGGCATCCACCCATGGCAGCCAGGCCCGCAGCGTCTGGCGGCTCTCGTCTATCAATGCGAACAGCCGCTCGGCGTGGTCAACGCCGGGCGGCAACAGGGCAAGGTGTGTCTGGGCGAGGGTAGTCATGGCATCTTTAAAATGACAAAGAAATATCCAGACTAATCAGCCCTCTCCCAAACTGTCAATGCGATGACTTTTGAATTTCCTTGATCGCATCGGTAAATTCGGAAATATCCTGGAAACTGCGGTAAACCGAGGCGAAGCGGACATAGGCCACTTTATCCAGCCGCGCCAGCTCCGCCATCACCATCTCGCCGATCTGCCGGCTGCTGACCTCGCGCTCGCCCAATTGCAGCAGCTTATGGCAAATGCGGTCTATCGCCTCGTCCACCAGCGTGGTGGACACCGGCCGCTTGTGCAGCGCGCGCAGGAAACTGGTGCGCACTTTCTCGATGTCGAACTCGGAACGGTGGCCTGCTGTCTTCACCACCTGCGGCATGCGCACATCGGCGGTTTCGAAAGTCGTGAAGCGCTTGTCGCAGACGGGGCAGCGGCGGCGACGGCGGATGCTGCTGCCATCCTCGCTGACGCGGGAATCGATCACCTGAGTGTCCGGGTTGCCACAAAACGCGCATTTCATGACAAGAATCCTGAGAGTTGCAATAAATAGATGTTATCAGCAAAGCCTCGCCAATACATCGCGGCCATAAAAAAACCGCCCGGCTAGGGGCGGCTTCTTCACAGCGCGAAACGGATTTACTTGGCGTAAACCGGGAAGCGATGGCACAGCGCGGTGGCTTGCTCGGCCACGCGAGCGATCAGCGCGTCGTCGTTCGGATTGTCCAGCACGTCGGCCACCATATTGGCTACGGCGATGGCCTCGGCTTCCTTGAAGCCGCGCGTGGTGATGGCCGGGGAGCCGATGCGGATGCCGGACGTCACGAACGGGGTTTCCGGGTCGTTCGGGATGGCGTTCTTGTTGACGGTGATGTGGGCGCGGCCCAGCAGCGCGTCGGCCGCTTTGCCGGTCAGGCCCTTGGCGCGCAGATCCACCAGGAACACATGGCTCTCGGTGCGGCCGGAGACGATGCGCACGCCGCGCTCGGCCAGGGTTTTGGCCATGATGGAGGCGTTCTTCAGCACCTGTTCCTGATAGATCTTGAACTCGGGCTGCAGCGCTTCCTTGAAGGCCACGGCCTTGGCGGCGATCACATGCTCCAGCGGGCCGCCTTGCAGGGTCGGGAACACATTGCTGTTGATGCTCTTCTCGAACTCGGCCTTGGCCAGAATGATGCCGCCGCGCGGGCCGCGCAGGGTCTTGTGGGTGGTCGAGGTCACGAAATCGGCATGCGGCACCGGGTTCGGATACAGGCCGGCGGCGATCAGACCGGCGTAGTGCGCCATGTCGACCATGAAGTAAGCGCCGACTTTCTTGGCGATCTGACCCATGCGCTCGAAGTCGAAACGCAAGGCATAAGCGGATGCGCCGCCGATGATCAGCTTCGGCTTGGTTTCCATCGCCACGCGCTCCATGTCGTCGTAGTCGATTTCTTCCTTGTCGTTCAGGCCGTAGGCGACGATGTTGAACATCTTGCCGGACAGGTTGGCCGGAGAGCCGTGGGTCAGGTGGCCGCCATGGCCCAGGTTCATGCCCATCACGGTGTCGCCCGGCTTCAGGATGGAGAAGTACACTGCCTGGTTGGCTTGCGAGCCGGAGTGCGGCTGCACGTTGGCGTATTCCGCGCCGAACAGTTGCTTGACGCGGTCGATGGCCAGCTGCTCGACGATGTCCACATGCTCGCAACCGCCATAGAAGCGCTTGCCCGGGTAGCCTTCGGCATACTTATTGGTCAGTTGGGAGCCCTGGGCTTCCATCACTGCCGGGCTGGTGTAGTTCTCCGAGGCGATCAGCTCGATGTGATCTTCCTGGCGCTGGCACTCGGCGGCAATCGCGGCGGCGAGTTCGGGGTCGAATTTGGCAATCGTCTGGTCGGCAGCAAACATCGTCTGGCTCTTCCATCAATAGGTTAACGATCGGGCCATTCTACACGAAATGCCCAAACTGAAACCTTAACGTGAAGCAAGCGCCCGGGCCCCGACCAGACCCGCCAAGCAGAAGGCCCCGCACGATGCGGGGCCCCTTACTCCTGGTAACTTACAAATCGTCCGCTGTGAAAAACAGCGGCACGCCGTCGCGGCTTTCCGGTTGCAGCTCTGGCAGCACATGCACTTCTCGCACGCGGCACTCGTTCATCAGCTCGCGGAAGTTTTCTTCGATCAGCTTGAGGTTGTCCAGCGAAGCCAGCGGCCAGACGAAGCCTTCCCAGTTGCGCTCGTCTCCCTTGGCGGAAACGGTGAAGTGCAGCTCGCCGTTTGCATGCGCGGAAACGATGGCCACCGGCTCCTTGTCCAGTTCGCGCAAGCGGCGGATCTGGCTGCTGGCGAACACTTGCAGCGCCACCTCGAAGCGTGCATGGTTGCCGGCCACCAGCGCCTGCATCGCCGGCAGCGGCGGCCGGGCAATCGGGAACAGCGTCACGCCATCGGTCTTCAGCTGTTCGCCCAGGAACTTCATCAGCGGCATGCCCCAGGCGCCGACCGAACCGCCTAGCCTGACCGGACACGCCTCGCCTTCGCGCTGCACGGCCACGCCTATCAGGTAGCGCAGGAATACGCCTTCCTCCTTCACGGTGACCGGCGCCGCCTGCGCCGGCAAGCTGTCGCGGGCAGCCTCGCCTTGCCGGGCCATCCTATATAAGGTCAGCGCATCCAGGCCCACCAGGCTGTCCGGATGCAGCAACACGCCGGACAAGGCCGCGTCGCCGTCCGCGGCGAACACGCCATGCTGGCGCAGCAGCGCGTTCAAGCCTTCGACATCGGCAATGGCTCCGGGCAGCTCGACCTGCTCGCGGCTGCCGGCCACCAACACCAGCGGCAAGGCGAATACCAGCGCGCGCGCGTCGCCGGTCTCTTCTACGGCCTGGCGCAAAGCGTCCCAGACGATCTGATAGCAGGCCTGCGTCGGCACCATGGCCAAGGCCACGGAGATCGACAATACCTCGCCACGCTGCAACATCTCGTCGATTGCGCCCACCAGGGCCTGGCGCCACATATCGCGCTCGCCGGCGTCCGGCGCGCCCAGCACGGACTGGGCATGATGGATCAGTCGGTTGGTCAGAGAAACTTGCGGGTGATATTGACGCGGATCGGGAAGAAGGTGACGGACAGCGTCCATGGGCGGGCATCCTGCAACAGTCGAAAAAACCGTATTGTGGCACAGCCGCCACGGGCTTGCTCGGCCACGATCGCAACATGACAAAAACGTAAACCCTTGCCAGAATTGCGCCCACAAACAATAAATGTATTTAGGCGCGACAAAAAGTTATATTTCTCGACATTTTCGGAAACGCACATGTTGACACCTGGTAGCGCTATCCGGATAATCCGTTCTCGTTGAGATGCAGCAATTGCTTCTTGATAGTTTCTCCTCTATTTCTCCTTTGTAGACTTGGCGCGGGCCGTAAGGCACCGCGCATTTTTTTTGCCCGCCCCACCGCCAACTCTTGGCAAAACTCTTAAAAATCATTGCGATACGCACAGTTTCTTCATAATTCCACCCGACACACCCCAGCGCAAAACAGCAAGCATCTACTATCCAAAATCAGATGGTCGATTATGCAGTCGTACGGGAAAGCCACAATAGCCATGCTGAAAATGTAAAAAAATACCTTACATTATACCAATGTACTTTAAGAAATATTTCACTTTCGAAACAAAACGAATAAGTAGCAGGAAGAATTGTTCGATTTGGCGATAACTGAACACGTAGAAACAGCGCGGGGATGGGTCTGGATGGACTGCAGGCAAGGCTGCAAGTTCCCAATTGTCCTACAAGGACAGCGCCATAATAGCACCATTGCCTTCCAGAATTATGACAATGATCAATACCTAACAAGATAGCCAAAAGCGGAACCCGCCCCACCGCCGCTGGTCACAATCCCTTCTGCCACCCTACTCTCACCATGCCCATCAACAGCATCAGCCTGGCCGGCTTCCGCTCGATCCGCAAACTGACACTGGAGCTGGAGGCCCTCAACGTCGTCGTCGGCGCCAACGGCTGCGGCAAATCCAATTTGTACAAGGCCATCCATCTATTGCACGCCTCGGCCGAGGGCCGGCTGGCCGCCGCGCTGGCCGAGGAAGGCGGCATCCAGAAAGCGATGTGGGCGGGCGGGCCGCGCCGGGGCGACAAGGCCCGCGGGCCTAAGCGCATGATTCTGTCGGCCAGACTGGATGGCTACGACTACGAGCTGCAACTCGGTTATCCCGAACCCAGCATGAGCCTGTTCTCGCTTGACCCGCTGGTGAAGGAGGAAAGCCTGTGGCTGGCCAGCCAAGGCCGCAGGCCTTCGACGCTACTGCTGGAGCGCCGCAACCAGGCGGCCTTCCTATGCGGCGTGGATGGGGAACGCAACACCTATCCGGCCAGCCTGCGGGCGGAAGAATCCATCTTCGGCCAACTGGCCGAACCGCACCGCTACCCGGAGCTGTCGCAACTGCGGGAAACCTTGCGTCGCTGGCGCTTCTATCATGAATTCGCAGTCTGGCCGGGCTCGCCGCTGCGCGCGCCGCAGGTGGGCATACGCTCGCCCGTGCTGGCGCACGACGGCGCCAACCTGGCCGCGGCCTACCAGACCATTGTCGAGATAGGCGACCGCGATTTGCTGCGCAGCGTATTGGCCGAGGCCTTTCCCGACAGCCATTTCCTGGTGGATGCCGCTCAGGGCCGTTTCCAGATGCTGATGCAGCGAGAGGGCTTGCTGCGGCCCTTGGAGGCCTCCGAACTGTCCGATGGCACGCTGCGCTTTCTGTGTCTGACAGTCGCCCTGCTCAGCCCGCGTCCGCCTGCCTTCATGGCGCTGAACGAACCGGAAAACAGCCTGCATCCGGCGCTGCTGCCGTCACTGGCGAGGTTGATAGCGGAAGCCAGCCGCTACAGCCAGATCTGGGTCACCAGCCACTCGCCGCATCTGGCCGAACTGATCCGCCGTCATCGTCCGCTTAAACTGTTTCCGCTCGCCCTGCAGGACGGCGAAACCCTGCTGAACGACGACCACTGAAGCGATTTATCCCCAGCCGCCGCCAGGCGGTTTTTTTACGTCTTTTGATCGTATTTTTCTTTATTTTCGCCGATATGCCGATTTTATAGTCCGAACCTGCGGGGAACTCTGCCAAGCCAGCCTGGGTCTGACCCCTGTCTTGTTTATTTTATTCAACACTATGTATAGAAAATTATGTTCTCCATTATTGCTGGCCTGGGCCTTGTTGTTCGCGGCCATTGTCTGTGAAATTATCGGCACCTCCTTCATGGCCATCGCGGCTCGCAACGGCGGCCATCTGGGTTATATCTGGATGGCGGGCGCGCTGGCCTTGTCTTATTACCTGTTGTCTCTGGCCCTGCGCGGCATCTCGGTCGGCGTGGCCTACGCCGTATGGGAAGGACTGGGTCTGATTGGACTCACCATCGTCAGCGTCTGGCTGTTCGGCGAAAAGCTGGTGCCGCAAGAGCTGATTGGACTGGCGCTGGCCTTGCTGGGCCTGACTTGCGTCACGCTGGGCGAACCTCATGACGAGGAGGCCGCAGCATGAAAACCATGTATTTAGTGTTTGTGCTGGCCTCGGCGCTGATAGAAGTGGGCGCCAATCTGATGCTGGAAAAATCTGACGGCTTCCGCCGCAAACTATGGGGCATCGGCGCCATCCTGCTGGTATGGATAGCCTTTGCGCTGCTGGGACAGGCCGTGAAAGGCATGGACTTGGCCATCGCCTATGCCTTGTGGGGTTCCATCGGGATTCTCGGCACCGCCATCGGCGGCCGCCTGCTGTACAAACAAAAACTGAAGCCTATCGGCTGGGCCGGCATCGGCATCGTCGCTGCGGCGGTGGTGACGCTGTCCACCGTCTAAAACAGCCAGGCCCGAAAATTCCACCGTCCCGAGCGGGACCGCGGCGAAATTTTCAGGCCCGCCTGGAACAAAAGGGGGAGGCCGAGCGCCTCCCCTTTCATTAGGTGCGTCGCCACTTTGGGGTGACGCACCCTACGCTTTTTTATTTACGCTCCACTTGAGACACATCGCGCACCGCGCCGGTATCCGCGCTGGTGGTCATCGCGGCATAGGCGCGCAGGGCCGGGCTGACCACGCGGCTGCGGCCCACAGGCTGCCAGGCGTCGCGGCCCTTCGCCTCCATCGCGGCGCGGCGTTTGGCCAAGACCTCATCCGACACGGCCAGATGGATTCGACGGTTCGGGATGTCGATTTCCACCGTGTCGCCCTCTTCCGCCAAGCCAATCGCGCCGCCCTCGGCCGCTTCCGGCGAAACATGGCCGATGCTGAGGCCGGATGTGCCGCCGGAAAAGCGGCCATCGGTCAGCAAGGCGCAGGCTTTGCCCAGACCCTTGGACTTCAGGTACGAAGTGGGATACAGCATCTCCTGCATGCCCGGGCCACCCTTGGGGCCCTCATAGCGGATGATGACGATATCGCCGGCGACGATGCGGTCTGCCAGAATCGCCTCCACCGCCGCGTCCTGGCTTTCAAAGATGCGCGCGCGTCCGGTGAACTTGAGGATGGATTCATCGACGCCGGCCGTCTTCACGATGCAGCCGCGCTCGGCGATATTGCCGTACAGCACGGCCAGGCCGCCGTCCTGCGAGTAAGCGTTGGCCTTGTCGCGGATGCAGCCATCGGCGCGGTCATTATCCAGCGTCGGGTAGCGCATGCTTTGCGAGAAGGCGATGGTGGTGGCCACGCCGCCCGGCGCGGCGCGGTAGAAGCGGTGCGCCTCGCTGCCCTCGCCGTGGCGCATCACATCCCATTGTTCAATGGCCGCGCCCAGGCTGGGGCTATGCACGGTGGGCACATCGCGGTGCAGCAGGCCGGCGCGGTCCAGCTCGGCCAGGATGCCGATCACGCCGCCGGCGCGATGCACGTCTTCCATATGATACTTCTGCGTGGCCGGCGCCACCTTGGACAGACACGGCACGCCGCGGCTGATGCGGTCGATGTCGGCCATCTTGAAATCCACCCCGGCCTCGCTGGCGGCGGCCAACAGGTGCAGCACGGTATTGGTGGAGCCGCCCATCGCCACGTCCAGGCTCATCGCGTTCTCGAAAGCCTGCTTGGTGGCGATGCTGCGCGGCAGAACGGAATAGTCCTCGCCCTCGTAATGACGCTTGGCCAGCTCGACGATCAGGCGGCCGGCCTTCAGGAACAGTTCCTTGCGGTCGGCGTGGGTCGCCACCAGGCTGCCGTTGCCGGGCGAGCTGAGGCCCAGCGCCTCGGTCAGACAGTTCATCGAGTTGGCGGTGAACATGCCGGAGCAGGAGCCGCAAGTCGGACAGGCGGAACGCTCGACGCGGTCCACATCCTCATCCGACACCGCGCTGTTGGCGGCCTCCACCATGGCGTCCACCAGGTCCAGCTTGCGCACCTCGTTGCCCCACTGCACCTTGCCGGCCTCCATCGGCCCGCCGGAGACGAACACCACCGGGATGTTCAGCCGCATGGCGGCCATCAGCATGCCCGGGGTGATCTTGTCGCAATTGGAGATGCATACCAGCGCGTCGGCGCAGTGCGCGTTGACCATGTATTCCACGCTGTCGGCGATCAGGTCGCGGCTGGGCAGGCTGTACAGCATGCCGCCATGGCCCATGGCGATGCCGTCGTCGATGGCGATGGTGTTGAATTCCTTGGCCACGCCGCCGGCTTTTTCAATCTCGCGCGCCACCAGTTGGCCCATATTCTGCAGATGGACGTGGCCAGGCACGAACTGGGTGAAGGAATTGGCGATGGCGATGATGGGCTTGCCGAAGTCGGCGTCGGTCATCCCGGTGGCGCGCCACAGCGCGCGGGCACCCGCCATATTGCGGCCGGCGGTGGAGGTGCGGGAGCGGTATTGGGGCATGATGCTTCCTTTAATAGGTTCAAAGCCGGTCGTCATTCCGTCACGCAGGCAGGGTAAGCTTGCGGCGGCTGGCCCGCGGGTGCCGGGTGGGCCAGCCTTTTGCCTAGGCGTCGCGGATGAGCGGCGCGACGGCGGGGAACGCTTTCCGTATAATCTCGTCAACCATTTCTTTTACCGCAAACGCACATCCCTGACAAATGCTGATTCATCCTCAGTTCGACCCGGTCGCCGTTCATCTCGGCCCGCTCGCCGTGCACTGGTACGGCCTGATGTACCTGCTGGGCTTCGCCCTGTTTCTCACCCTGGGCAAATACCGCCTGAAAAAGGGCAACGACGTGCTGACCGTGCCGCAGCTGGACGACATGCTGATGTACGGCGCAGTCGGCGTGGTGGTGGGCGGCCGCCTCGGCGAAGTGCTGTTCTATCAGCCCGGCTTCTATTTCAGCCATCCGCTGGAAATCTTCATGGTATGGAAAGGCGGCATGTCCTTCCATGGCGGCTTCATCGGCGTGCTGGTGGCCGTGGCGCTGTATGGCCGCAAGATAGGCCGGGGCTTCTGGCAACTGACCGACTTCATCGCGCCGCTGGTGCCGCTGGGCCTGGCGGCCGGCCGCGTCGGCAACTTCATCAACGGCGAGTTGTGGGGCCGCGTCGCCAGCCCAGACCTGCCATGGGCCATGCTGTTCCCGCAGGCCCGGATGGACGACATCGCCGAGGCGCAGCAGTCGTCGGACCTGATGAACATGCTGATGCATTACGGCGGCCTCACGCGCCACCCCTCGCAGCTGTACGAGTTTGCGCTGGAAGGCATCGTGCTGTTCGGCGCCCTGTGGCTGTACAGCGCCAAGCCGCGCGCGCGCGGCCAGGTGTCGGCGGTATTCCTGATCGGCTATGGCCTGGCCCGCTTCATCAGCGAATACTTCCGCAATCCCGATGCCGGCATCTTCGGCAAGTCCGACGTGATCAGCATGGGCCAATGGCTGAGCCTGCCGATGATCGTCATCGGCGTAGCGCTGTTTGTGTTCTTCGGCAAACGCAAGCCTGCTTGAACCGCCCCATCCAGCATGCAAAAGCCGGGATCATTCCCGGCTTTTTTCATGCATGCCCCACCAAAATAACAAAATAAGGAATATGTAACTAATTTTTTAGAATTTATTGGAATTAATCAAGCAGGGTAAGATGGCGCCAATCGATTCCGCATCATTAGCACTTTACAAGGCTCGCCATGAACAAGACCCTCGCTCTCGCACTCGCCGTCGCCCTGACTTCCACCGCCGCCCTGGCCGACCGCCTGGACGACATCAAGAAAGCCGGCGTGCTGCGCGTCGCCGCCTTCGACAGCAACCCGCCGTTCGGCTTTCTCGACGCCAAGAGCCGCCAGATCGTCGGCCTGGATGTCGATGTGGCTCAGCACATCGCCAAGAAGCTGGGCGTGAAGCTGCAATTGATCCCGACCAACCCGGCCAACCGCGTGCCGCTGTTGGTGTCCGGCAAGGCCGACATCGTCGCCGCCAACTTCACCGTGACCGACGAGCGCAAGAAGCAGGTGGACTTCAGCCTGCCCTACTTCGCCTCCGGCCAGCAATTCATCGTGCGCAAGGGCACGCTGCAGAAGCCGGAACAGCTCTCTGGCCTGCGCGTGGGCGTGGACAAGGGCACGACGCAGGAAGTGTATCTGCGCGAGAAATACCCGAAGACCACGGTTGTCGCCTATGACGACACCCCGCTGGCCTTCACCGCGCTGCGCAACGGCAACGTGCAGGCCATCACCCAGGACGGCTCCAAGCTGGCCGCCCTGCTGGCCAACGCGCCGGACAAGGCCAAGTATGAGCTGGCGCCGTTCACGCTGACCCGCGAATACCAAGCCATCGGCCTGCCCAAGGGCGAAGCGCGTCTGACCAAGGCAGTCAACGACACGCTGCAGCAGCTGGAAAAGAGCGGCGAAGCGGCCAAGATCTACGACCACTGGTTCGGCCCCAAGACCAAGGCCCCGCTGCCGCGCGATTTCAAGATCGGCGACGCGACCTGACACTAGCTGTTCCGCTGTCCACAACCGCCGCGCGCCGGCGGTTTTGCCGTTTCACGCCGTAGAAAGAAATTTGCATGACCCCTCCCTCCTGGCTCGGCCATAACTGGCTGGAGCCGCACTATCTGGCCTGGCTGGCCAAGGGCGCGCTGCTCACCGGCTGGCTGTCGCTGCTGGTGGTCCTGGCCGCCAGCCTGCTTGGCATTGTCTTCACCGCGCTACTCGACAGCGGCTTGCGGCCGCTCCGGCTGGCGACGCGGCTGTTCGTCGGCCTGCACCGCAACACGCCGCTGATGGTGCAGCTGCTGCTGTGGTATTTTGGCGTGTCCGGCCTATTGCCGGACGAAGCGAAAATCTGGCTGAACACGCCGCACGCCTTGGCGCTGCCCTTTGATCTGTCCTTGCCTTGGCCCTCGTTCGAGTTCCTGGCCGCCTTTACCGCCTTGACCCTGTACAGCGCGGCTTTCATCTGTGGCGAGCTGCAGTCCGGCCTGAACGCCGTGCCCAAAGGCCAGCGTCTGGCGGCGCGGGCGCTGGGCATGAGCGGCTGGCAGGTATTGAGCCTGGTGGTGCTGCCGCAGGCCTGGCAGCTGGTGAAGCGGCCGTTGGTGGGCCAGTACACGGCCATCGTCAAGAACACCTCGCTGACCATGGCCATCGGCCTGGCGGAGCTGTCTTACGCCTCGCGCCAGGTGGAAACCGAGACGCTGCTGGCCTTCCAGGCTTTCGCCGTCGCCACCGCGCTGTATCTGATCCTGGTGCTGCTCACTCAGTTGCTGAGCCAGCGCCCCGATCCCGCCTGGAGGACGCTGCGATGATCCCGGCCGTGATTCACGACAATCTGGACTACCTGCTGTGGGGCAATCTCGCCAATGGCGAAGCCGGCGGCCTGCTGTTGACCGCCCTGCTGAGCCTGGCCGCGGCGCTGCTCGCCAGCGCGCTGGGCTTGGCGCTGGGCATCGCCCAGTCAATGGGCGGCGCGGCGCTGCGGCGCGCCGTGATGGCCGTCACCGCCATGCTGCGCGCCATCCCGGTGCTGATGCTGATCTTCTGGTGCTACTTCCTGCTGCCGCTATTGTTCGGCATCGACATTCCGGGCCTCGTCACCGTGATTCTGGCGCTCGCGCTGATCCACGCGGCGTATCTGGGCCAGGCCGTGCTGGCCGGGCTCAATGCGGTCGGCCGCGGCCAGTGGCAGGCCGGCCTGGCGCTGGGCTTCTCGCGCTGGCAGACGCTGCGCTGGCTGATCCTGCCGCAGGCGCTGCGCATCATGTTGCCGTCCTTCGTCAATCAGTGGGTGTCGCTGCTGAAGGACAGCTCGCTGGCCTATATCGTCGGCGTGGCGGAGTTCACCTTCGTCGCCACCCAGGTCAATAACCGCGAGCAGGTATACCCGCTGGAAATCTTCAGCGCCATCGCCGTCGGCTATCTTGCGCTGTGCGCCCTGCTGCAGCTGGGCGGGCATATGGCCCAGCGCCGCTGGCGCCGGGCCGCGTAATCACAGCTCGCGCCCGCCGCTGGCGATCACGCGCTGATACCAGAAGAAGCTGTCCTTGCGCACGCGGCGCAAGTCGCGGACATCGGTCTCGTCACGGTTGACGTAGACGAAGCCATAGCGCTTCTGGTAACCGTTGAGCCAACTCAGGATGTCGGTGAACGACCAGGCGCAGAAGCCCATCAGCGCCACGCCGTCGCTGATCGCTTCCTGGCAGGCCGCCAGATGGCGGCGCAGGTAATCGATGCGGTAGGCGTCATGGACCTGATCGCCGTCTTCCAGCCGGTCGAACTCGCCCAGGCCGTTTTCCGTGATCAGCACCGGCAGCGCGTAGCGGCTGGTCAGGCGGCGCAAGGCGATGCGCAGGCCGGTCGGGTCTATCGCCCAGTCCCAGTTGGACGTTTCCAGTTGCGGATTCGGCGTGGTGCGATACAAGCCGGGCACGCCGCTGGCCGGCGTGCTGCCCTTCTGCCCGGTGGTGTTGATGCGCTGCAAACCGACCCCGTCCGGCGGGTTGTCGGTATAGGTCAGCGTGTAATAGTAGTTGAGGCCGATGAAATCCGGCTTGGCCGCCGCCAGCGCCGCCATGTCGCCGGGCAGAATGTCCGGCGCTTCGCCGCGCTGGCGCAGCCAGGCCAGCGCCACTTGCGGATAGCGGCCGTAGCAGTAGGTGTCCAGCCACCAGTGATTGGTGAATTCCTCGGCATTGTCAAAGGCCAGCTGGTCCGTCGGCGCGCAGGATGCCGGATAGGCCGGAGAATAGGCGAAGCTTGGCCCGATGCGGCCATCCGGCACGAGTTGGCGGAACAGCTGGATGGCGCGCGCGTTGGCGAGAAAGGCGATGTGATTGGCGGCGTAGAAGCGCTTGCGGTCGGCCAGCGCCGGCGGGTGCGTCGCCAGCAGATAGGCGTTGCTGAGGTTGTAGTTCTGTTCGTTCAGAGACACCCAGGTCTTGACCCGGTCGCCGTAACGGCGGAACAGCAAGGCGCAGTAGTCGCCGAAGTCGTCGATGACGCGCCGGTCTTCCCAACCGCCGTATTCGTCCTGCAAGGCCTGCGGCATGTCCCAGTGGTATAGCGTCAGCACCGGCTCGATGCCATGCGCCAGCAAGGCGTCGATCAGGCGGTCGTAGAAAGACAGGCCGGCCTCGTTGGCTGCGCCGCGGCCTTGCGGCAGCACGCGCGGCCAACTGACGGAGAAACGGTAGGCTGTCAGCCCCATCTCGGCCATCAGCGCCACGTCCTCCTCCATGCGGTGGTAGTGGTCCACCGCAACGTCGCCATTGCTGCCCTGGAAAGTGCGGCCCGGCTCGCGCACGAAAACATCCCACACCGACAAGCCCTTGCCGTCGATATCGAAAGCGCCCTCCACCTGGTAGGCGGCGGAAGCGGCGCCCCACAGGAAGTTGTCGGGAAAAGGCTTGAGGCTGACGTGATCCATGGGGTGCTCCGGTCGAGAAGACTATCAATGATGGGCTATTGGTCGCCGCCGGCGCCACCAAGTTCACCCGCCGGTTTGACAAGGGACAAGAAAAAGCCCGCCAGGCGGCGGGCTCTCGGCAAAGGCTTTCGCGATCAGTCCAGATATTTCTTGAAGAACTTTTCCATCGCGCCATAGGCGGCGAAACGGTTTTCCTCGTTATGGAAGCCGTGGCCCTCATTGTCCTTGACGATGTATTCCACTTCCACGCCGCGCTTCTTCAGCGCATCGACGATCTGGTTCGATTCGTTGATGTTGACGCGCGGGTCCTTGGCGCCTTGCAGCACCAGGAGCGGGGTCTGGATGCGGTCCACATGGAATACCGGCGAGCGCTCGCGCAGCAGATCCTTATCCTTTTCCGGGTGGCCCACCATCTCGTACATCGAATCCAGGAACGGCTTCCAGTACGGTGGGATGGTGGTCATGAAGGTAAAGAGGTTGGACACGCCGACGTAATCGACGGCGCAGCGGTACAGCTCCGGCGTCTTGGTGATGCCGGCCAGCGTGGCGTAGCCGCCGTAGCTGCCACCGTAGATGCACACCTTTTTCGGATCGGCGATGCCTTGCTGCACCAGCCAGTTGACGCCGTCGGTGACGTCATCCTGCATCTTGCCGCCCCACTCCTTGAACGAGGACTCCCAGAACTGGCGGCCATAGCCGGTGGAGCCGCGGAAGTTCATCTGCAGCACCGCCCAGCCGCGGTTGGCAAAGAATTGCACTTCCGGATTGAAACGCCAGCTGTCTCGCGCCCATGGGCCGCCATGCGGATTGACGATCACCGGCAGGTTATTGGCGTCTTCCTTGCCCTTGGGCAGGGTCAGGTAGCCGTTGATGGTCAGGCCGTCGCGGCTCTGGTATTGGATGGGTTTCATGGCCGCCATCTTGTCGGCCGGCAGCCACGGCGTAATATCGGCCAGTAGCGTCAGCTTGTCGGCCTTGCTGTCGTAGAGATAGCGTTTGCCTTGAGTCCTGTCGCTCCACGCCGCCACCACGAAGCGGTCCTCGTTGCGGTCGGCGGACTGGATGTCCACTTGGAAACCGGGGAAGTGGGACTGCAGCTTGGCGTACAGCTCGCGCGCCTGCGGATCGAAGCACTCGCGGCCCGGCTTGTCGGTTTCGAAACCGGCGCAGGTGATGACCTTGCGTTTGTGGGAGTAGTTGAGGCCGTCCACGTCCACATCGTTGCGGGCGTAGATTTCCTTGATCTCTTTATTGGTCTTCGGGTCGTATTCGACGATGGCAGTCTTGTCGCGGCCCAGGTTGCTGGCGGCGTAGAAACGCTGGTTGTCGAAGGTGAAGAACAGCGGCGAGAAGCTCTCGCGGAAGGTGGTGGAGAGCAGCTTGCGGAACTTGCCGCTCGGCTCGTCGCGGTACAGCACGGTATTGTTGACGCCGTCGGTCTCGATGGCGATGCGGATATTGCCCTTGTGGTCCGTGCCCCAGCTGGTCACCTTGCCCGGATTTTCCGCTTCCAGCGTCAGCTTGCCGGTTTTCAGGTTCACTCGGTACACGTCGAAAATTTCGCGCTTGCGCTTGTTCAGGCTGATCAGCAGCTGGTCGTCCTTGTCGATCAGGCCGTCCACGATTTCCGCGCGCACGCCGGGAAACGGCGTCAGGTCGCGCGTCTTGCCGGTTTTCAGGTCCACGCTGAACAGGTGGAAGTTTTCGTCGCCGCCATTGTCCTTGACGTAGACCAGCCGGTCGCTGCCCTTCCAGAAATACCCTGCCAGATCGCGGTCTTTCACTGCCGTTACGCGCTTGTCCGGCTGACCGGGGCGGCGCACCACGATATTGCGGCGCGACTCCCACGGCGACAGGAAGGCCACGCTCTTGCCATCGGGAGAGACGGTGAAATTGGTTTGTTCCGGGTTGCGGAAAAAGTCGCGCAGCGGGATATCCGCCGCCCATACCGATCCAGACAGCAGCGATGCCGCCAGCGCGGTCATGATGGTTTGTTTCATTTTCATCCTCTGATTTCCATAGCATCCTCGCCGGGGTTCCGTCGAATGCGGATCGTCTGGCTAGAAAAGACGCCCAAAGATCATAGCCCCGGCGGTCCTTGCCCACAACATGCCAAAAGCATTTCGCAAGGAAAAAGCGCCGACACCCTGCTGCCTGACTACAATCGAAGCAAAGCGTTCCCGCGGAGATCGGAGAAAGCCATGGATATCCGCATTCTCGGCACCGCGGCCTGCATCGGCCAGCCCGGGTTGACCACCTGTCTGCTGCTGGGCCAGGACACCCTGCTGGATTGCGGCACCGGTTGCGGCAGCCTGGCGGCGGAAGAGATGCTGCGGCTGCGCCGCGTGCTGCTGACCCATAGCCACATCGACCACTGCGGCCTGCTGCCGCTGCTGGCCGACGTGCATGCCTGCCTGCGCGGCCCCGGCCTCGATGTCTATGCGCATGAGGCCACCCTGGACGCGCTGCGCGAACACGTGTTCAACGGCTGCATCTGGCCGGATTACACCCGCCAGCCGGCGCCCGACGCGCCCTGGCTGCGGCTGAAGCCGGTAGATGTCGGCGACACCGTGGCGCTGGAAGATGGCTTGGCCACCGCCTTGCCGGCCGAACACAGCGTCCCGGCGCTGGGCTGGCTGATCGAAGGCCCATGGCGCGCCCTGGCTTTCAGCGGCGACTCCGCCCCCTGCCCGGCTTTTTGGCAGCGCTTAGCCGGCACGCCAGCGTTGACCGATGTGATCTGCGAAGTCACCTATAGCGACGAACGCCTGCACGACGCGCAACAGCAAGCCCGCATGGTGCCGGCCCTGTTGGGCAGCCTACTGCCGCAGCTGCCCGCCAACGTCCATCTGTGGCTGACCCATATCGACCCCAGTTGCCGCGAGGCGGTGATGCAGCAGATGCTGAACCGCTGCCCGCCCGGCATGCACACCTGCCTGCTGAAAGAGGGTACGCTGATCGAACTTTGAGCCGCGATGGAGGAAGGATTCGATGCAAGGCTACCAGCTGTCGTTCTTCACCCAGCAAGGGCATCGCCATCATGGCGTGCCGCTGGCCGAGTGGATTCTGCAGGAAGCGCGCCGTCTGGGCATCAGCGGCGCCACGCTGTTCGCGGCCAGCGAAGGATTCGGCACCGGCCGCCGCATCCACGCCGCGCGCTTCTTCGAGCTGTCCGATCAGCCGGAAGAGGTGACGATGGCGCTGAACGCGGTGGAAGCCGACTTGCTGCTGGACCGGCTGCGCGAGGAAGGCGTCAAGGTGTTCTACGTCAAAATGCCCGTCGAATACGGCATGCTGGGAGAAGACTGAAGCCGCGCCGGCCCGCCGGCGCGGAAACGGGCCTGCGGTTAGCCGGCAGGCTGGATGAAAGTGATGTCGTCGAGCTTGGGTAGCGGAATCACCTGGCTGGCCACGCTGGCGAAGTCGATATCGTTTAGCCGCAGGCCGCAATACTGCATGCAGTCATAGGTGCGCAGGGCAATCTCGCCGCTGTTCAGCCCTTTCACCACCGCCCATTGCGTGTAATCCTGGTCCTGGCCGTCCCGCACCGTGCCGCGCGGAATATCGACCGCATTGAGCAGATGGGTAGCCTGCGCATAGGCCTGCCGCAGATCATCGGGCTGATTGGCGAACTGCTTCAGGTAGACGGTGCGGACAAAGCGCGCCGGCGGCGTGGCGTTGCCGGGCAGGCCCGCCAGCCCGCCGCCATGCCCCGGCGGGCTGACCGGCAAGGTGCCGATCTCTCGCAGCTGCGGATCTTCTGGCGTCAGACTCAGGTAATTGCCCAGATTGTCCAGATGCCAGGGAAACCACGGCGCATTGGTACAGACCCCTACCGGGTTATGGTAGATCTTCTGCTGGCCATCCTGGAATTCCACCACCAGCGAACGGCCGTCCTTGTCGACAATGGCGGCATGCAGCGGCAGCTGTTTGGCCAGCCAGTCCGGCAGCCAGAATTGGCGCGTCGGCAGCAATTCGCGCACATCCGACACGCTGCCGCAATGCGCCAGCACCCAGTCGGCGAACAGTGGCGCCAGCACCGTGGTCTCGACACGGGAAAAATCCTGATACCGGGTGCCCGGCAGCCACAACAGGCTGACGCTGAGGCCGGCCTCGTTCAAGCCGTCGGAGACGATGCGCTGGCTGATGCCTGGCAAGGGCAGATTGGTGGAGCTGATGCCGACATAGCCATAGCGAACCGACCACGTCGGCGCATCGGCCATTTTCTGGAAATCCGCGCCGGCCCAAACCGGCTGCTGGAAGGACTCGCCGCGCCGCTGGATATAGAACGCCGGATCAAGCGAACGGGCGAACTCCATAGAGCGGCCCACCACATGATTCCTGTCCTTCGCCTGCAATTGAAAATGCGTGCACATGCCAGGTCTCCTACGTTCGTCCCATGCCCAACCGCCGGACGGCGCCGCCGACAAGGCGGCGACATGGGGTAGACCATAGGAGACCTCGCCTTCAGTTCAGGCGAAACTGATCTTTCGCTCAGGACGCGTCAGAAACTTACCTCAAAGCCGGCCTCGGCCACCGCCGCCGCCAGCTCTTCCGGAGAGACAATGCCCGGATCGTAACTAACCTGAGCCTGCTTGGCCTCCAGGCTGACCGCTGTGTCGCTGACGCCGGCCATGGTGTCCAGCACGTCCTGCACAGTTTTGACGCAGCCGCCGCAAGTCATGCCGTCGATGTTAAGGGTCAAGTCCGCCATATTCATCTCCACTCAATGAAAGTTAAGGATTGATTCAGCGCCAGCGGCGCAACAATAAAGAATTGGACACCACGGAAACCGAGCTGGCGGCCATCGCCGCGCCGGCAATCACCGGATTGAGCAGGCCCAGCGCCGCCAGCGGGATCCCCAGCATGTTATACACGAAAGCAAACGCCAGGTTCTGCCGTATCTTGGCCAGCGTCCGGCGCGACAGCCGGATGGCGTCCACCGCATGGCGCAAGTCGCCGCGCATCAGGGTGATGTCGGCGGCGGAGATCGCCACGTCGGAACCGGACCCCATGGCCAAGCTGACATCGGCCGCCGCCAAGGCCGGCGCATCGTTGACGCCGTCGCCCAGCATCGCCACCTTGCGGCCGGCAGCCTGCAGCTCGCGCACCACGGCGGCCTTGTCTTGCGGCCGCATGCCGGCGCGCCATTCGTCGACGCCGGCCTCGGTGGCGATGCCGCGCGCGGTGGCCGCGTCGTCGCCAGTCAGCATCATCACCCGCACGCCCAGGCTGCGCGCCTGGCACAGCGCCTCGGCCGAGCTGGCGCGCAGAGGATCGGCCAGCCCCAGCCAGCCCAGCGCCTGACCATCCATGCGGACCGCCACCACGGTAGCGCCTGCGTCCTGCCAAGCGCGCGCCTCGTCGGGCATGGCCATGTCCAGCCAAGCCGGCGTGCCGACTAGCACCAGGCCGCGCCCCTCCACCAGCGCCGCGACGCCGCGCCCCACCTCGGCCCGGAAATCGGCGCAAGTCAGCAACGACAGTCCCCGCTCCTGCGCTTTTTGCAGCAAGGCGCGCGCCAAGGGATGCTCGGAGCCGGCCTCCACGCTGGCGGCCAGCTGGATCAGCGCATCCTCATCGCCGCTCAGCGCCAACGTGTGGCGCAATACCGGCCGCCCCTCGGTCAGCGTGCCGGTCTTGTCCACCAGCAGCACGTCCACCTTGCCGGCCCGCTCCAGCGCCTCGGCATTGCGGAACAAAATGCCGCGCCGCGCGCCATTGCCCACGCCCACCATGATGGCGGTCGGCGTCGCCAGGCCGAGCGCGCAGGGGCAGGCGATCACCAGCACCGCCACCGCGTGGATCAAGGCCGCGCTCCAGCTGCCCAGCAGCCAGCCCGTCAATAGAAACGTCAGCAGCGCGACGGCGCTGACTGCGGGCACGAACACGGCGGAGAGGCGATCGGCCAGGCGCTGGATCGGCGCTTTGCTGCCCTGGGCCGCCGCCACCATGCGCACAATCTCCGCCAGCTGCGTTTCGCTGCCCACGCTTTGCGCCCGCACCTTCAGCATGCCATCCTGATTGCGCGTGGCGGCGTAGACCTTGTCTCCGGCGCGCTTGGCCACTGGCCGGCTTTCTCCGGTCAGCATGCTCTCATCCAGCCAGGCCTCGCCCGACACCACCTCGCCATCCACCGGCAGGCTGTCTCCATGGCGCACCACCACGATATCGCCATGCTTGAGTCTATCCACCGGCACGTCGATCAGTTCCCCGCCCTGCTCCACCCGCGCCGTCTTGGGGGCCAGCTTCATCAAGGCGGCGATGGCCGCTGAGGCCTTGCCCTTGGCGCGCGCCTCCAGCAGCTTGCCCAGCAACACCAGCGTGATCACCATCGCGCTGGCTTCGAAATACACATGCTGTCCCGGCAGATTGAGCAGCGTAACCGCGGCGGACAGCAGCCAGGCCATGCTGGTGCCCAGCGCCACCAGCACGTCCATATTGGCGACGCCGCCGCGCAAGGCCTGCCAGGCGCCGCGGTAGAAACGCCAGCCGATGACGAACTGCACGGGAGTGGCCAGCGCCAGCTGCCACAACCGCGGCAGCCAGCCATGATGGCTGCCGGCGAACATGGCGATCATTTCGACCAGGAATGGCAGGGTCAGCGCGGCCGACGCGGCGAACCAGGCCAGTTCGCGTCGATATCGGGCGGCGGAGGCGTCCGCGGCTTTGTCCTCGGTCTCGGGCAGCAACGGTTCGAAGCCGGCGCGGCGCACCGCCGTCAGCACGGCATCCAGATCCATCAGACCTGGTAGCCAAGCCAGCTGCGCCGACTCCCCGGCGAAACTGACGCTGGCGCTGACGCCCGGCAGCTTGCCCAAGACCTTTTCCAAGCGGGCGGCGCAAGCGGCGCAGCTCATGCCGGCGATGCCGAGGCGCATCGACTGCCGCGGCACGGCAAAGCCGCAGCGCTCTATGACTGCCACCAGTTGCTGCGGATTGGCCTGCGCCGGGTCATAACGCAGCTGGGCGCTCTCGCTGGCGAAGCTGACCGCGGCGTCGACGCCGGGCAAACGGTTCAACTGTTTTTCGATGCGGGCGGCGCAGGCAGCGCAGCTCATGCCGGAAACCGGCAGGGTAAGGGATTGCGTCATGACGACCTCCTGCTGCCCATTATATACCCCCCAAGGGTATTAAAGACAAGCGAGAAAGCGTGCATGGACTTTACCCATGGCTGCCAGCGTGTTAACAAATACACCTGAACACAACAATAAGGTGTTGCCCATGCCCCTGAAACGTTATGGCCCCGACTGCGCATTGCTGGTGGTGGACGTGCAGAACAGCTTCTGTCCCGGCGGCGAGCTGGCCGTGCCCGGTGGCGACGAAGTGGTGCCGCTGATCAACCACCTGTCGCTGCTGTTCGAAAACGTGGTGCTGACCCAGGACTGGCATCCGCGCGGCCACATCTCCTTCGCCAGCAGCCATCCCGGCAAGCAGCCCTTCCAGAACATAGACCTGGCCTACGGTGCGCAGACGCTGTGGCCGGACCATTGCGTGGCCGGCAGCCACGGCGCGGCCTTCCATGCCGAGCTGGAAACCGAACGCGCCCGGCTCATCGTGCGCAAGGGCATCCACGCCGCGGTGGACAGCTATTCCGCGTTCGTGGAGGCGGATCGAACCACGCCGACCGGATTGGGCGGCTATCTGAATACGCTGGGGGTCAAGAAGGTGTGGCTAGCCGGTTTGGCCACCGATTTCTGCGTGGCCTGGAGCGCCATCGACGCCCGCGCCGCCGGTTTTGAAACCTTCGTGGTGGAGGACGCCTGCCGCGCGATAGACATCGACGGCTCGCTGGCCGATGCCTGGATGACAATGCGGCAGGCGGGGGTCAAGCGGGTGAGATCGGACGAGGTATGAAACCAATGAGCCGGCTTGTCGCCGGCTGTTTGGCTTGGAACGCGATTCAAAAATGATACTTGATGCCAGCCTGCCTCATGATTTCATTGGCCGTATGCCGAGATTTGATGCCGCTATCAACGGGAAATTTCGTATTGGTGATTGGGCTATACCAGATTTCATGATCACCTTTACCTTGGCGATCAAAGCGGCAGCCATGCTCCTTCAACTTTTTCTTTACCGCTGCGGTAAAGTCAGTCACAAATGACCTCGGTCGAAACCTCTTCCCATTTCAGACGAAAACGGATCTCGCCCTCAGGCAATGGCTGGTCATTCAACTCCAGCAACTCCGGAATACGCACCTTGAGCTTGGCGACAAGCTCCTCACGCGTCGATGCCTCCGCAACCAGCCCTCGGACATCTTTGCTGCTGGCCACCCAAACACCGGCTTCAGCATCTCTGACTGCATGAACTGAAAACGGTTTCATGTCGCTCTCCTGCCATTCTCAATAGAATCAAGGCTCCGCTTCATCATGGCACTGCAAAGATAGAGCGTCAAATCCACTTCCGCTTCCAGAACGCCCACGCCAAGCCACTGGTGAGCAACGCCATCGCGCCCAACACCGCGTGATAGCCATAGCGCCACTTCAGTTCCGGCATGTGTTCGAAGTTCATGCCGTAGATGCCGGCGATCAGCGTCAGCGGCATGAAGATCATAGTCAGCACGGTCAGCTTGCGCATCTGCAGATTGAGCCGGTTGGACTGGGTGGACAGGTACAGGTCCAGCATGTCGCTGACCATCTCCCGGCTCATCTCCAACGATTCCAGCAACTGGATGGTATGGTCATAAGCGTCGCGCAGATACAGCTGGGTTTCCGGCGCGAACAGGCCATCTTCGCCGCGATTCAGCGTCAGCAGCACTTCGCGCAGCGGCAACAGCGCGCGGCGCAGCTTGAGGCAGTCGCGCTTCAGGCGCTGCACCTGGCGCAGCAGGCCGTGATCGTTGCCGGACAGCAGACGGCCATCCACCTGCTCCATGCGCTCGTTGAACCGGGTATGCACCGCCAGGTAATCGTCTATCACCGCATCCAGCAAGGAATAAACCAGATAGTCGGCGCCTTTGCGGCGGACCTGGCCGCGCTGGCGGCGCAGGCGGTCGCGCACGGCATCGAACACGCCGATGGGGCGCGCCTGGAAGGTCAGCACAAACCCCTCGCCCAACACCATGTAAACCTGGTCGGACACCAGCCGGCTGCCATCCAGCGGATAGTCAAACACCCGACTGACGATGAACAGATAATCGCCGTAGTCTTCCACCTTGGGCCGCTGGCCGGCGTTGAGGATATCCTCCAGCACCAGCGGATGCAGCCCAAAATGGCTGCCCAGGCGTTTCATCGCCTCGGGGTCGCGCAGGCCGTACACATTCAGCCAGCGCACCTTGCCGGCCGGAGCCTGCGCCAGGGCCTGCTCGACGTCGCGGCAAACGGTTTCGCTCAGGGTTTCGGCGTCGTATTCGATCCAGCTCAGGCTGGTTTCACCGGGTTTGACCTCGCCGACGGGAATCAGCGCGCCAGGCGCTTCGCCCAGCGACGGGATCTGGCGTTTCAGGACAGGATGGCGCATGCGGCTCCTTGGACATGATGGGAAGGAGGGTCCAGGCGCAGGCCGCGCAATGAAAAGGCCCGGGACAGCCCGGGCCGCGTTACCGCTATATCAGCGTCGGCTTATTCCTGGACGATGTCCAGTTTGAACCCGACAGTCTTCCATTGGTTCACTTCCTGGCGGAAACTGCTGGCGGTCAGCGGATTTTCCTGCAGCCAGGATTGGCTGACTTTCAACTCAAAACCGCTGGCGTTCTGCTTCAGATCCAGCACTTCCGGCAATGCCAGCGGCTGACGGCGGCGATGGAACAGCACGGCGATGCGCAGCGCGACGACGGCCTGCCACAGCGCCGGCTGGCTGATGTACTGCGCCATCTTGCCCATGTCGCCGCGGTGGCCCAGCACGATCGTGGCCAGCGCCGCTTGTTCGCGCTTGGAGAAGCCCGGCATGTCGGCGTTCTGCAGGATATAGGTGGAATGCTTGTGATAGGCGGTGTGGGCGATGGTCAGGCCGATTTCGTGCAGCTTGGCCGCCCAGGACAGCAGCTTCAGCATGTCCTGGTCCACATCCTCGCCGGCCAGCATGCGATACAGCCGCTCGGCCAGTTGATTGACCCGCTCGGCCTGCTGCGCGTCCACGTGATAACGCCGCTTGAACAGCCCCACCGTGCTGTCGCGCATGTCCTTTTCGCGCTGGCGGCCCAAAAGGTCGTACAGCACGCCGTCGCGCAGCGCGCCTTCGGTGACGATCATCTTCTCGACCTGCAGCTCCTCGAACACCGCGATCATGATGGCCAGCCCGCCGGCCAGCACCGGCGCGCGGTCGGCCTTCAGGCCGTTGATCTTGACGGCGTCTATGCTGCCCTGCTTGATCAGCAGCTCGCGCAGCTGCTCCATGCCGTCCAGCGTGATGTCGGAGCGACTCCAGTCATTGATTTCCAGCACGTCGCGCAAGGAGCGCGCGGTGCCGGATGTGCCGACGGCGAGCTGCCATTCGCTGGGCCGGTATTCGTGGCGGATGCGTTGGATCTCGTTGCGCGCGGCCAATACCGCGTCGCGGAAATTGCTGCGAGTGAGCTTGCCGCCGGGGAAGAAGCGCAGCGTGTAGCTGACGCAGCCCAGCGGCAGGCTTTCGGTCACCAGGGCCTTGTAGTGGCTGCCGATGATGAATTCGGTGGAACCGCCGCCGATATCCACCACCATGCGTCGCTCCTTGGTATCCGGCAGCGAGTGGGCGGCGCCCAGGTAGATCAGCCGCGCTTCTTCGCGGCCGGCGATCACCTCGATGGGAAAGCCGAGCTTTTCCTCGGCTTCTTCGATAAAGGCCTGGGCATTCTTGGCGACGCGCAGGGTATTGGTGCCGACGATGCGCACCTGGCCCGGCACAAAACCGCGCAAACGCTCGCCGAAACGGGCCAGACAAGCCAGCGCGCGCTGCTGAGTGTCTGCATCCAGATTTTTTTCGGCGGTCAGGCCGGCGCCCAGACGAACGGTTTCTTTCATCACGTCCAGCGCGTACAGCTGATCGTCCACTACGCGGGAAACCTGCAGGCGGAAGCTGTTGGAACCCAGGTCTACGGTGGCCAATACGGTATGGGGGGGCGTGGTGTGTGTCAAAGACACCCCTTTTCTTGTTCGATGGTTTCTGCCGGGGGCGCGCGGCGCGAAGGCCCGACGCCTCGCCTTGGCAACAAAATGGCGGTAACCGTGAAATGTTACCGCCATTTTGCCTCCCGCGTCATGTCAGGCAAGCGCCCGCGTCAGCGGCCCAGGGTCTCGCGCTTGATGGTTTCCAGCGTGGTGTGGCGGATGTCCTTGCCCTTCACCAGATAGACCACGTACTCGGAGATGTTCTTGGCGTGGTCCCCGATGCGCTCGATGGCCTTGGACATGAACAGCGTGTCGATGGACATGCTGATGGTGCGCGGATCTTCCATCATGAAGGTGATCAGCTGGCGCAGCTCGGAGGCGAAATTCTCGTCCAGCCGCATGTCTTCCTCCGCCAGCTCCAAGGCGGCGGAGGTGTCCAGCCGGGCAAAGGCATCCAGCGCGCGGCGCAGCATGGCCAGCGCCACCTCGGCCATCTTCTCGATTTCGCGGAAGCGCGGCATCTGATAGCGCTCGGACTGATGGATGGTCTTGCCCATGCGCGCGATCTTGGCCGCTTCGTCGCCGATGCGCTCCAGATCGGTGATGATCTTGATCACGGTGAACACGATGCGCAGATCGCTGGCCGCCGGCTGGCGGCGGGCGATGATGTGCAGACAGTCGTCGTCGATGCCGACTTCCATCGCATTGACCAGGGCGTCCTCGGCCGCCACCTTGTCCAGGCGGGCGATATCGCCGGACATCAAGGCATCGACAGCGGACAGGATCTGTTGCTCCACCAGGCCGCCCATTTGCAGCACGCGGGTACGGATGGTTTCCAGTTCCAGATCGAACTGCTTGGAAATATGCTCTGCCATGTCTGCCTCAAGGATCTTGCAAGTAAAAAGAAAATGGTAAGTCGGCAAGATGACAGTGCCGTGACATGTCTTCTCTCCGCGTCGGCAAGGCAATGCCCTTACCAATTAGATCAGCTTAGCGCGGCCTGCCGCCGAGGCAAGACACGCCGCCCAATCGACACAAAAAATTCGGCCAGGCGGGAATCCGGCATCGGTTTGGCCGGCCCGCGCTCAGCGCAGCACGGCCACGCCGTCCTGCTTGCCCAGCAGCAGCACATCGGCGCGGCGGCGGGCGAACAGGCCGCAGGTGACTACCCCGGCGATATGGTTGATGGTTTCTTCCAGCTCCACCGGCTTCATGATCTGCAGGCCGTGCACGTCCAGGATCACATTGCCGTTGTCGGTGGTCACGCCCTGGCGCAGTTCCGGATGGCCGCCCAGGCGCACCAGTTCGCGCGCCACATAGCTGCGCGCCATCGGGATGACTTCGATCGGCAGCGGGAAGGCGCCCAGCATGGTGACGTACTTCTTCTCGTCGGCAATGCAGATGAACTCGTCGGCCACGCCGGCCACGATCTTCTCGCGCGTCAGCGCCGCGCCGCCGCCTTTGATCATGTGCAGGTGATGGTTGATCTCGTCGGCGCCGTCGATGTACACCGGCAGCTTATCCACCTCGTTCAGATCGAACACCGGGATGTGGTGCGCCTTCAAGCGAGCCGTGGAGGCGTCGGAGCTGGACACCGCGCCCTTGATCCGGTCCTTGATGCCGGCCAGTTCCTCGATGAACAGATTGACGGTGCTGCCGGTGCCCACGCCGATAATGGCGTCTTCCGGCACGAATTCCAGCGCTTTCTTGGCAACGGCGAGTTTCAGTTGGTCCTGGGTCAGCATGATGTAGCCTCCTGGCATGTTGTTGTGCCGGCCGAGTCGGCGCCCGGCATGAGCGATGATGTCCAATTATCCCACAAGCAGGCTGTGATGACAGCCGGCGGCAGGGCTAAACCGGGATCAGCAGGCAGACCGCCTGCGCCTCGATCGCCTCGCAGCGGCCAAGGTAGCCCAGCTTCTCATTGGTCTTGCCCTTGACGTTGACCGCGCCGACATCGAGCCCCAGATCGGCCGCGATATTGGCGCGCATGGCGTCGATGTGCGGCGCCAGCTTGGGCTGTTGCGCGATCAGGGTGCTGTCAACATTGACCGGCCGCCAGCCGGCGGCGCGCACCCGCGCGGCGGCCTCGCGCAACAAGACGCGGCTGTCCGCGCCCTTGAATTCCACCGCCGTATCCGGGAAATGGCGGCCGATGTCGCCCAGCGCCGCCGCGCCCAGCAAGGCATCGGTGATGGCGTGCAGCAAGGCGTCGGCGTCGGAATGGCCCAAGAGGCCTTTCTCATGCGGGATCTCCACCCCGCCCAGAATCAGCGGCCGTCCTGCCGCCAGTTGATGCACATCGTAACCCTGCCCGATACGAAACATACTCTTCCCTTAATATGGCAATTCTGCGCTATTGTTCGCCGCGCGCGGCCAGAATGGCCTTGGCCAGGGCCAGATCGCGCGGATAGGTCACCTTGAAGTTTTGCGCATCGCCCTCCACCAGCAGCGGCTTCAATCCCTGCCGCTCCACCGCGGAAGCCTCGTCGGTGATGTCGTCCACCGCGCCCTCACCCAGCGCCCGCGCCAGCAGACCGGCGCGGAACATCTGCGGCGTTTGCGCCAGCCACAAGCCATTGCGCGGCACGGTGGCGGCGACATGGCCCTCAGCGTCCGCCCGCTTGACGGTGTCCGGCACCGGCAAGGCCAGCAGGCCGCCCACCGGATGGCCCGCCAAGGCGGCGATCAAACGCTCCACCGCCGCCACCGACAGACAGCAGCGCGCCGCGTCGTGCACCAGCACCCAGTCGTCCTCGCCTGGCGCCAATGCCGCCAACCCATTGGCCACGCTCTGGGCACGGCTGGCGCCGCCGACGCGGTGCACTTCCAGCTTGGGCAGACGCCAGTCGAAATCATCGAACCATTCGTCTTGCGGCGATATCACCACCGCCACCTTGTCTATCGCCGGCACCGCCGCCAGCGTGGCCAGCGCGTGCCACATCAGCGGCCTGCCGTTCAATTGCAGATATTGCTTGGGGCTGGGCGCGCCGAAACGGCTGCCCGAGCCCGCGGCCGGCACCAGCGCAATCATTTGGGCCATGGCTCAAGCCTCCGCCGGCGCCGGGTTTTCCAGCGCGCGCCAGACGCAGCTGCCCTTGACCGTCTTGTCCAGCACGTCCAAATAGGCTTGGTGCTCGGCCAGCTCGGCCTCATCGGCGGCCAGCACTTTCAAGGGTTTGCGCTCGAATGTCAGGTCGTGGCCGGCATGCCCGCCCGGCACCTCTACCTCGATGTCCATCGCCAGGCTTTCCTGGCCGCGGGTCATCCATAGATAGACTTCCGACAGCAGCTCGCAGTCCACCAGCGCGCCGTGCAAGGTCCGGTTGGAGCGGTCGATCTCGAAACGGTCGCACAAGGCATCCAGGCTATTGCGCTTGCCCGGGAACATGTCGCGCGCTTCGGCCAGCGTGTCGATGACGTTGGCGCACAGCTTGTTGATCGGCTCCATGCCGAGCCGGGCGAATTCGGCATTCAGAAAGCCGACGTCAAACGGCGCGTTGTGGATGATCAGCTCGGCGTCTCGGAGGAAGTCGGCGATCTCTGCCGCCACCTTGGCGTACACAGGCTTGCCTTCGAGGAACTCCAGCGAAATGCCGTGCACGCGCTGGGCGTCGGGATCAATCGGACGTTCCGGGTGGATGTAAAGATGAAGATGCTTGCCGGTGAGCTTGCGGCCAACCATTTCCAGGCCAGCGAATTCGATGATGCGGTGGCCCTGATTCGGGTCGAGACCGGTGGTTTCGGTATCGAGGATAATCTGTCTCATGCTGCTTCCCGGCCGCCACGCCAAGGCGCGGCGGCTGCTTGTTGCTGGCTCAGACCGAAGCCACGCCCTTATTGGCGAGCTGGTCGGCTCTTTCATTGAATTCGTGGCCGGAATGGCCCTTGACCCAACGCCACTCCACTTCCAGGTGGCGATTGCGCTCGGCGTCCAGTTGCTGCCACAGATCGGCGTTCTTCACCGGCTCCTTGGCCGCGGTCTTCCAGCCGCGCGCCTTCCAGCCGTGTATCCACTCCGAAATGCCCTTCTGCACGTATTGCGAGTCGGTATAGACCACCACCCGGCATGGCCGGTTCAACGCCGCCAGGCCGCGGATCACGGCCATGATCTCCATGCGGTTATTCGTGGTGCCGCGCTCGCCGCCGAACAGTTCTTTTTCCTTGCCCTTGAAGCGCAACAGCGCCCCCCAGCCGCCTGGGCCGGGATTGCCCTTGCAGGCGCCGTCGGTATAAATCTCTACCTTGTCGTCAGTCGTCATGCTGTCTCGTTCAATGGCAGGACGATGCGCCGTCCCGCTCGTTTGTTTCCGGCGCCTTGTGCGTGTGCTGGCGTTCATTGCCCGCCACCACGCCCAAAGCGCCCTTGTTCTTGACCGCCTGTTTCCAGGTCGGCGTAATCAAGCGCATGCCTCGCTGGCGCTTGACCGCCTCGATGCCGTACACCCCGGACGCCAGCGGCCACCAGCGCTCGCCGACATCTTCCAGAAAATCGCAGCGCGACAGCCAGTCCTGACGCGAGAACGGCGGCGCGTAAGCCAGAAAAGCCGCCTCTTCCAGCTCCAAATCCAGCAAAGCCAGCCAGTCCTTGATCCGCAACTGGGTAAAAAAGTTGCCGTTCCACGGCGCAGATTCCTTGCCCTGGATCAGCCGACGCACGCCCCACAAGGACAGCGGATTGAAACCGGTCAGAATCAGCCGGCCCTCCGGCATCAGCACGCGGTCGGCCTCGCGCAGCACCTGGTGCGGCAGGGTGGTAAAATCCAGAACATGGGGCATGACCAGCAAGTCCAGGCTGCGGGTCTCAAACGGCAGGAAGGCCGGGTCGCAACGCACGTCCACCTCGCCATGGCCAGCCACCCGGCACTGCCAGGGAATGCGATTGCCGCGCAGACAATCCATCTCCGGCACGCCCACCTGCACCGCATGGTAGCCGAAGGCGTCGGCCACCGCCCGCTCGAAGTATTCCTGCTCGCGCGCCAGCAGATAACGGCCCAGTTCGGTGCCGGTCAGCCAGCCGCCAAACGAATTTTTCATTGAGGAAGGCCTTATGGCAGCCACATTTAGCATCACCCCGATCGGGGCTTTCTCAGACAATTATATCTGAAGAACACGCTCAGAGCGGAAATCACTGAATTCATTGAAATCACCACCCAGCAATAGTTTCAGAGTGAGTCGTAGTGATACAAATAGTGATACATTTCGTGGTACAGTGTCGGTAATCCACAGGCGCAACAGGATATCACACATACCGACATGGCGAAGCCGCTAGCACATACCTACATCAACGCGCATGGCGTGTACTACTTCCAACTTAGACTACCCAAGGACATAGATTGCCTTCGATTGGAAGAACGTTACAACTTGCCTTCTGTTATCCGAAGAAGTCTAGGAACGCGTTACCGTGCCGAAGCTGCCAAAAAGGTAACTCGGCTGCTGGGCGAGCATCTGGAGCTGTTCGATAGGATTCGGGCATCACGCCAGCTAGCTGAGTCCTCTGTAACCCTGCTCAAGAATCTGACACTCTCAGAGGCTGAAGCCATCGCCCTGAAGTATCGAGAGGCCACCGAACAGATAGCGGAAGCCCTTTCAAGCAACGGGACAACAATCGACCACCAAGATGAAAGCTGGACGGTATCCATCAATGCATCAGGGGCCAGAGAGCTGGCTATCAAGCATGGGATCAATCAGGCTAATGGTATGGACGGTTTCCTACAGCAGAAGAACATCAAGCTAGTAGATCAACCATCACAGGAACTAGCGTCAGCAGTCGTGAACAAGACGCTATCCACAATGCTCACAGAAGACCGTTCAACGGCTGTTATAGAGCGTGCAAGGGCCAGAGAGGCTGCATTACCTGTCAGCAATCAGACGCCCTTACAGAGCCTTCTAGCGGCCTTAATCAAGGTCAAGATGCCTACCAAAGCGAGGGAAGCAGCATACAAGGCTGCCGTAGACTGCTATGAGCGCCACTTAAACAGACCTGCAATGCTGCCTGAAGACTTCGATAAGGAACAGCTACAGGAATACAAGGAGGCTGCACTAGCCAAAGGCATGAAGGTAAGCACATGGAACAGCAACCATGCCGCCATTCTGAACATGCTGATCCGCACGGCCTTTGAGGAGGATATCATCCGCAAGCCATTCAAGATTTCAGTGACAGCCGATGAAGAAAAGGCAGTCAGGAAGCAGAATGGTTTGCCACTTCATGACAGGTCTTCAGAAGGACGTAGAGCGGCGTCTGACACTGAAATCAAGACAATGAGAGAGCTGCCAGTAGTCAAGGATAACCCTGAATTCTTCGAGTTTCTGCTCTGCACTGGCATGCGATCCGCAGAGGCTGCACAGATCAAGCCGGGTGATGTGATCGAAGATGCTGAACATGGATTGTTTGTCCGGGTGACGGATACAGAAGGCCGAAGCGTCAAGAATCAATCATCCGTCAGAACGGTTCCAATCCCTTCAGGAGCCTTAACAGAGTTCGTCCGGCATCAGATGGCACAAGGCCATGTGTACATATTCGATGACTTGGAGAAAGGGAGACCAACCAAAGGCCGGGGAGTCTTTCATAGAAGCCCCAAGACTGCCGCTGAACGGGCGCAAACACCAGCCAGACGTGTTGAATGGTTCCGAAAGGAATTCAGCGTCCAGAAGAGAGAAGCGGGCATGGATAGCCGTGTAACGCTTCACAGCTTGCGCCATACATGGAAGCTCAAAGCACGGTCAGCAGGCATTCAAGAGTCCATCAGCGACTACATCACCGGCCATAGCAACAAGAGCAACCAAGTGGCAATGGACTATGGCCAGGGATTTGACACGGTCTATAACCGGCTCAGAGAGGCGTCTGATGCGGTTATGCGTGTTCTTGATAAAGCTGCCTGAAAGTACAGTATGCAGAACTTCCAGCATGAAGGGATACCAAAATCCCTTTTACACGCACATACAGCCGCTCATTGATAAATGAAAAAAGTCATTCGCATAGGCGATCCGACCGACCACGGTGGAAGCGTTACCAGTGCGACATCTGATACTACTTTCTTCGGGAAGAATGTTGCTGTCGTTGGTGACGCTGTCAGCTGTCCAAAGCAAGGGCATACCAATTGTGTAATCGTTGAAGGTGATCCGTCATGGAGCATCGGCGGTAAAGCTGTGGCTCTAGAAGGCCATGCGGTGAGCTGTGGCGCTAAGCTGATAAGCACTCTTGGCCCTGTCTCAAGAGGCTACGAAAGCAGCGTGGCGGACTTCACGCTACCTGCTATGCCTGTTTTTGCTGTTCCCGGTGAGACTGCTGCAAAGTTTGGTAGGCGCTTTCATCTCTGTCTCTTATACACATCTGACGCTGCCGACGACAGCACGGAGGTGTGGGGGTGGGGGGGGGGCGGGGGGTGGGAGGGGGGGGGGGGGGGGGGGGGGGGGGGGGGGGGGGGGGGGGGGGGGGGGGGGGGGGGGGGGGGGGGGGGGGGGGGGGGGGGGGGGGGGGGGGGGG
>NZ_JAELTR010000254.1:0-325 GCF_016428945.1 Chromobacterium sp. ASV23 | reverse complement strand
CCCCCCCCCCCCCCCCCCCCCCCCCCCCCCCCCCCCCCCCCCCCCCCCCCCCCCCCCCCCCCCCCCCCCCCCCCCCCCCCCCCCCCCCCCCCCCCCCCCCCCCCCCCCCCCCCCCCCCCCCCCCTCCCCCCCCCCCCCCCCCCCCCCCACCCCCACCTCCGTGCTGTCGTCGGCAGCGTCAGATGTGTATAAGAGACAGCCGCTAGGGGTGGGCGCCAGCAGCCTGCAGCATCTGGAATTGCTGAACAGCGCCTTGCGCCGCAGCTGGCGGGTGGACATGGGCGGCGGCGCGCATTTTTGGCTGACCACCTGCCTGACCCTGTCG
>NZ_JAELTR010000253.1:0-326 GCF_016428945.1 Chromobacterium sp. ASV23 | reverse complement strand
CCCCCCCCCCCCCCCCCCCCCCCCCCCCCCCCCCCCCCCCCCCCCCCCCCCCCCCCCCCCCCCCCCCCCCCCCCCCCCCCCCCCCCCCCCCCCCCCCCCCCCCCCCCCCCCCCCCCCCCCCCCTCTCACCCCCCCCCCCCCCCCCCACACCCACACCTCCGTGCTGTCGTCGGCAGCGTCAGATGTGTATAAGAGACAGGGCCATTTCTTCCTACTGGCAGCGTGAACGGCGCTTTGGTCGCACCAGCGAGCAACTGCCGGAACATTTGCGCCGCGACCGACCCTAACCTTTCATGCTCAAAACGCGTATTCTGACTGCGCTGGTG
>NZ_JAELTR010000252.1:0-326 GCF_016428945.1 Chromobacterium sp. ASV23 | reverse complement strand
CCCCCCCCCCCCCCCCCCCCCCCCCCCCCCCCCCCCCCCCCCCCCCCCCCCCCCCCCCCCCCCCCCCCCCCCCCCCCCCCCCCCCCCCCCCCCCCCCCCCCCCCCCCCCCCCCCCCCCCCCCCCCTCACCCCCCCCCCCCCCCCCCCCACCCCCACCTCCGTGCTGTCGTCGGCAGCGTCAGATGTGTATAAGAGACAGGCTTCACTCTGATCGACGACTACGGCCACCACCCGGTGGAAATGGCCGCCACGCTGGCCGCGGTGCGCGGCGCCTTCCCGGACCGCCGGTTGCTGCTGGCCTTCCAGCCGCATCGTTACACCCGCAC
>NZ_JAELTR010000251.1:0-326 GCF_016428945.1 Chromobacterium sp. ASV23 | reverse complement strand
CCCCCCCCCCCCCCCCCCCCCCCCCCCCCCCCCCCCCCCCCCCCCCCCCCCCCCCCCCCCCCCCCCCCCCCCCCCCCCCCCCCCCCCCCCCCCCCCCCCCCCCCCCCCCCCCCCCCCCCCCCTCTCCCCCCCCCCCCCCCCCCCCCACACCCACACCTCCGTGCTGTCGTCGGCAGCGTCAGATGTGTATAAGAGACAGGTTCTGCACCACCGGGTAGTCGCGGCGGCCGATGGCGTCGATCAGCCATTTGCCGATGCCGGGCCAGGAGAAGATGGTCTCGGTCAGCACCGCGCCGCCCATCAACGTGCCCACCTGCAGGCCGATC
>NZ_JAELTR010000027.1:0-54353 GCF_016428945.1 Chromobacterium sp. ASV23 | reverse complement strand
CGGCCAGGCGCTGCTGGCGCGCCGCATGGGCAAGAAGCGCGTCATCGCCGAAACCGGCGCCGGCCAGCATGGTGTGGCCACGGCCACCGTGGCGGCGCGCTATGGCATGGAGTGCGTGGTGTACATGGGCGCGGAGGACGTCAAGCGCCAGTCGCCCAATGTGTTCCGCATGAAGCTGCTGGGCACCACCGTGGTGCCGGTGGAGTCTGGCTCCAAGACGCTGAAGGATGCGTTGAACGAAGCGATGCGCGACTGGGTGACCAATGTCGATTCCACTTTCTACATCCTGGGCACGGCTGCCGGCCCGCATCCGTACCCGATGCTGGTGCGCGACTTCGTGTCGGTGATCGGCGAAGAAGCCAAGGTGCAGATGCCGGAAGTGATCGGCCGCCAGCCCGATGTGGTGGTGGCGTGCGTCGGCGGCGGATCCAACGCCATCGGCATGTTCCACCCGTATATCGACGTGCCGGGCGTGCGCATGGTGGGTGTCGAGGCCGGCGGGCACGGCATCGCCAGCGGCAAGCACGCCGCGCCGCTCAGCTCGGATGCCAAGGTGGGCGTGCTGCACGGCGCCAAGAGCTATCTGATGCAAGACGAGGACGGCCAGATCATCGAGACGCATTCGGTGTCGGCAGGCCTCGATTATCCGGGCGTCGGCCCGGAGCACAGCTATCTGAAGGACATTGGCCGCGCGGAATACGTGGCGATCAATGACGACGAGGCGCTGCGCGCCTTCCACGACTGCTGTCATCTGGAAGGCATCATCCCGGCGCTGGAGTCCAGCCACGCGCTGGCCTGGGCCGCCAAGGTGGCGCCGACCCTGGGCAAGGACCAGGTGATCCTGGTCAACCTGTCCGGCCGCGGCGACAAGGACATCAATACTGTTGCCGGCCTCTCCGGCATTACCTTGTAAGGGGGACGCCGCATGTCACGCATAGAAAAACGCTTTGCCGAGCTGGCGGGCAAGAAGGCCCTGATTCCCTTCATCACCGCCGGGGATCCCAATCCCGGCCTGACCGTGTCGCTGATGCACGGCCTGGTGGAAGGCGGCGCCGACATCATCGAGCTGGGCGTGCCATTCTCCGATCCGATGGCCGACGGCCCGGTGATCCAGCGCGCCTCCGAGCGCGCGCTGGTGCACAAGGTGGGTTTGCGCCATGTGCTGGAAATGGTGGCCGAGTTCCGTCGCTCGGATGAAGTGACGCCCGTTGTGCTGATGGGCTACCTGAACCCCTTGTGCGCGATGGGCTATACCGAATTTGCCAAGCGCGCCAAGGCTGCCGGCGTGGACGGCGTGCTGACGGTGGATTGTCCGCCGGAGGAAGCTGTCGATCTGCAGGCGGCGCTGGATGCCCAAGGACTGGACACGGTGTTCCTGATCGCGCCCACCACGCCGCCGGCGCGGGTGGCGGAAATCGCCAAACTGGCGCGCGGATACGTTTATTATGTGTCGCTGAAGGGCGTCACCGGCGCGGGACATCTGGACATTGACGACGTAGCGCGTAAAATTGCTGCCCTCAGACAACAATTGCCGCTGCCGATAGGCGTGGGCTTCGGGATTCGCGACGCCGCGACTGCCAAGGCCATCGCCACCGCTGCCGACGCGGTGGTGGTGGGCAGCAGGCTGGTACAGGAAATTGAGGCGGCGACACCCGAAACTGCCAAAGAGCAGTTAACTCGTCTGGTGGCCGAACTAAAGGCCGCCATCCGCTAGAACACCGACGGGGGCCATCGCCCCCGTTCATGCGCCGGGAACCGTCCCGCGCATTTAGATTCAAGGAGTCAGCATGAGCTGGTTGAATAAGCTCCTCCCGCCGAAGATCAAGCGCGAAAACCGCGCCGACAAACCTTCCGCGGTGCCCGAGGGGCTTTGGAGCAAGTGCCCGGAATGTGAAGCCGTATTGTATTACACCGACCTGGAGAGCAATCTGCAGGTCTGCCCCAAGTGCAGCCATCACCATCCGCTGACGGCGCGTCAGCGCCTGAACCTGCTGCTGGATGAGGAAGGCCGCCGCGAGGTGGGCGAGGAAGTCAAGCCGGTGGACATCCTCAAGTTCAAGGACAGCAAGAAGTATCCCGACCGCCTGAGCGCGGCCAAGAGCGATACCGGCGAGGATGACGCGCTGGTAGTGATGCAAGGCAGCATACACTCCCTGCCAGCCGTGGTGGCCGCGTTCGAATTCCGGTTCATCGGCGGCTCCATGGGCTCGGTGGTGGGCGAACGCTTCGTGCGCGGCGTGCGCGCGGCAGTGGAGGCCAAGGCGCCGTTCATCTGCGTGGCCGCTTCCGGCGGCGCGCGGATGCAGGAGGGCTTGAACTCGCTGATGCAGATGGCCAAGACCAGCGCCGCGCTGCAACTGTTGTCCGACCACAAGCTGCCGTTCATCTCGGTGCTGACCGACCCGACCATGGGCGGCGTATCGGCCTCGTTCGCCTTCCTGGGCGATGTAGTGATGGCCGAACCCAAGGCGCGCATCGGCTTCGCCGGCGCCCGCGTGATCGAGCAGACCGTGCGCGAGACCTTGCCGGAAGGCTTCCAGCGCGCGGAGTTCCTGCTGGATAAGGGCGCCGTGGACATGGTGGTGGACCGCCGCGAGCTGAAGCGCAAAGTGGCCAGTATGATTACCTTGCTGATGAAGGAGCCGTCGGCAGTCTAACGGCGACGCTCTCTTATCGGATTCCAAGCCCGCTCCGTCACATGACGCGGCGGGCTTTTGCTTGCCGTGCACGCCCGGCCTCTGGATTGTCACGATGACTTGAATTTCATATGGCATAATTTTTCATCATTCAAAAGTCATAAGGAGTCCAGCCGATGAGCCAATTCAATCTTTATGCGCAGGAGCAAGGCGGCGGAGTGGTGTTTCAATGGATTTTCGCTTAAAGCATTTTCTTCAGTTGTAATCGGCGCCGTCAGGCAGCCGCTCCCCGCTCTTCCCCTTCCATCGCATCCGCGCGGTGACTTAAGCCTGCTCGTCAGGCGCATTTTCCCTATGCATCTCCTCGCGCTAGCCAGCCAGCTGTTTTCCCGTGTCGGGCGGCATGGCCATGGCTGCGGGTTGCGGGTAGTTTGGCGGGCGCGTGCAGCGTGAATCCCAATCAGGAAGTTTGTATGCAACAACTGGATATTTCGGCAATTGGCACGGCTGTCCTAAGCGAACGACTTTGCCTGGAGCCTTTGCAGGCGGAGCATGCGACGGCATTGTTTCCCTTGTTCCAACATCCGCGCATCTACGACTGGATATCGATACGGCAGCCGGCGTCTGTCGAGGCGCTGGCAAAAGCCTGGCGCGATCTGCCGTTTAAAGCGGCGGGCGAGCCTGATGAGTATGGGTTCGGATGGGCGGTGAGGCGGCTGGAGGACGGCGCATGGCTCGGCAAGATGGATGCCGATGTCCGCGCCGATGGCATCGCCAGCAATGTCGGCTATTGGTTTGCCCCGGATTACTGGGGGCAAGGTTATGCCAGCGAGGCGGTCGCGGCTTTGGCGCGCCATCTGGCCTTGCATGGGGTATATGAGCAACGGGCCACCGTGACGGTGGGCAATGAAGCCTCGCTGAGGGTGCTGGCGCGCGCGGGCTTTGTTCAAACGCGGGTGTTGCCGGATAACGATACCGTGGGCGGACGCCTGGTCGACGATGTCGAGCTCGTTCGTTTCGCTTGAGGGTTGAGCGATGCGTGAGATTCGCGCGGGTGGAAATGGAAACGGATTGCAGCCGGGCGTGAGCCGGCGGCAATCCGTTTGTCTGCGGCTTTGCGCGGAAAGGCGCGTCCCGGGATTGCCGGGACGCGTGGACATCAGGGCTGCGGTGCTGGCGGTCCGGCTTGCGCGGTCTTCTGCGCGCGCGGCGGGGTGTTCTTCACGTACTTGTCGAACCAGTTGAGCATTTCGTACACCAGTTGCTCGTTGGATTCGCGCGCGGCGTACCAGTGCGGCTCGTGCGGCAGCATCACCAGCCGGGTGGTGCCGCCGTTGCCGCGGATGGCCTCGAAGAACTTGGAAGCCTGCAGCGGCGTGGTGCCGGGGTTGGCGTCGTCGGTGCCGTGGACGATCAGAATCGGCGTCTTCAGCTTGTCGGCGTAGAAGAAGGTGGACACTTTGCGGTAGACATCCGGCGCTTCCCATACCGAACGGCGCTCGCTCTGGAAGCCAAACGGCGTCAGCGTCTTGTTGTACGAGCCGCTGGTGGCCGCGCCGGCGCGGAACAGGTCGGTATGCGCCAGCAGGTTGGCCGTCATCAGCGCGCCATGGCTGTGGCCGGTGACGGCCACGCGGTCCGGATCGACTACGCCCAGTTTCACCGCCTCATTCACGGCGGCCTCGGCATCCATCTTCAGCTGGTCCAGATAGCTGTCGTAGGCGGCCTTAGGGTCGCCCACCACCGGGAACGAGGCCTGGTCGATGATGGCGTAGCCTGCCAGCAGCAGGTATTTGTACTGGTACAGGCGGGTGAAAGTCTGTTGCGAACCGCTGACCTGGCCGGCGCTGGCGGCGTCGGCGTAGTCCAGCGGGTAGGCATTGAGGATGGCCGGGATGCGGGTGCCTTCCTTGTAGCCGGGCGGCGTATACAGCGTGAACGACAGTTCCAGCCCATCGGCGCGCTTGTATTTGACCAGCCGTTTCTTGATCTGGCGCAGTTCCGGCGTCGGGTCGACGATGTGGGTGACCACGGCCGGCGTGGACGAGAAAACGGCTTCGCCCTTGTCGGCGCTGATGGGGCTGCCCAGTTTGCGCAGGAAGGCGTTGGGCGCTTCGGCCGGCGTCTGGCGCCAGGTCAGGAAGCTGCCGCTTTGACCGGACAGGCCGATGAAGCGCTCATAGGCGGATTTGTCGCTGCGGAACAGGCGCTGGCTTTCGCCGGTTTTCAGGTTCAGCTTGTCCAGGAAGGGGCGGTTGCCTTGCGGGGAGGCGCCGGCGCCGGCCAGATAGATGGCGTCGCCTTCCAGCTGGATCACCCGTTCGCCATTGGCCAGGGTGCGGTGCACCGGGCTGCCCGGATCGGCGTACTTGTTGTCGAAGGACATGTCCCACAGCAGTTTGCCAGCCTGTTTCGCATCGTCGATGTTGACGATGCGGGTCTGCCGCCAGTGTTTGTTCAGATCGATCTCATGCACCAGCGCGGTGTCGGCGCGCTCGGTCCAGTCTATGCCGGCGAAACGCTGAGTGGTGCGCAGGATTTCCACCGGCGCGGCGGTGAACGGCGCTTTTTGCATCATCACCTTGTCGCGCGCCGGCACGGTGTTCTGCCAGTCGCCGCCATCCAGCGCCTCGGCCCAAAGCAGGGTGGCCGGCTCGGTGGCGCGCCAGAAGAAATCGCGCGGGCCAAGCGGCTCGCCATGCACCGGCACGCGGTCGGCCAGCGGCAGTGAGGCGACGGTATGGATGGCGATGCGGCCAGGCTTGGAAATATTCCATACCTGCACTTCATGCGGGAAGCGTTCGTAAGTGGTGACGTAGGAATAAGGCTTGCGCACGCTGCTGACCAGGATGTGCTTGCCGTCCGGCGCCGGCGCCACGCCATCGTACAGGGCCGCTTGGCCAAGCGGCGTGGCTTTGCCGCTGGCGGCGTCCACCAGCAGCAGCTGCGAGGCGGCATAGTAGTCGAACAGCGCTTCGTCGTGCGGGCTGTTCAGCGTATCGCGGGTTTCATAGGTGCTGCTCTGGCCCTTTTCGCCATCGGCTTCCTGCACATTGGGGCCTTCCGGGCCCGCATCCTTCACCGGCGGCGGTCCGAGTTTGGCCGGCACGGCCTTGACCAGCAAGGTTTTCTGGTCCGGCATCCATTGCAGTTCATCGTTGAGCATCGGGTTCAGGCGGATGCCGGGAAGCTTGCGGATCTGGCCGCTGGCGACATCGCCCACCCAGACTTCTACCGCATTCCTAGTGGTGTTGGCGAAGGCGAAGCGTTTGCCGTCGGCGGACCAGATCGGCGCATCCGGGCAGGCGCCGGCCGGCAGCGCGATCGGCGTTTCCTTGCCGCCGGGGAGGGTTACCAGCTTGAAGCTTTCGGCGCACGGCGCGATGCCGTAGCCGCCTGGCGTGTCGTGCTTGCTGCGATTGGCTGGCTCGACGCGGGTGCCGGCCAGTTTCAGGTAAGGCGCGGCCACGCGGGCGATGGAGGGATACTCCTGCCAGGCAACCAGCAGCATGCTGTCCTTGGTGGGGCTGATGCTGGGGCCGGGCAGCGACGGCGCGCGCATCACTTTGAGGATGTTGGCCGGCGGTTGCTGATAACCGGCAGCGGATGCGGCGGCGGACAGCATGGCGCAGGCCGCCAGCGTGGCGGCGTTGATGCCCTTCAGAGCGTGCAATGGAAACATGGTCATCCTTGTAGACATCTTGTTGTGGTGATTGTCCGTTCATCAAGCGCCAACGGGAGGCTGCTGACACGGCCTCCCGTTGGAAAGACACAATGACAAATTTATCACATGTCATATGTGTTGGGGTGATGGTCTTGACCTGTTCAATTCACCGTATGAAAGTATTTGACGATGCTGGAGAAGTCCAGCTTGCCATGGCCCTGATGCACATGCTCTTCGTACAGATTGCGCGCCAGCGCGCCCAGCGGATTGGCGGCGTGGCTTTGCAGCGCGGTTTCCTCGGCCAGCCCCAGGTCCTTCAGCATCAGCTCGGACATGAAGCCGCCGGCGTAGTTGCGGCTGGCCGGGGCATTTTCCATCACGCCGGGCCAGGGGTTGTAGAGTTCGGTAGCCCAGTTGCGGCCGGAGCTTTTGCTGATGATTTCGGACAAGACTTTCGGGTCCAGGCCGTTTTTCACCCCCAGGGCCAGCGCCTCTGCGGTGCCTGCCATCAGGATGCCCAGCAGCATGTTGTTGCAGATCTTGGCGGTCTGGCCGGCGCCGGCGCCGCCTGCGTGGAAGATGTTCTTGCCCATCGCTTCCAGCACCGGGCGGGCGCGGGAAAGGTCTTCCGCCGCGCCGCCGACGATGAAGGTCAGGGTGCCGGCCGCCGCGCCAGCGGTGCCGCCGGACACCGGCGCGTCCAGCATGGACAGGCCGCGCGCTTGCGCGGCTTCCGCCACTTGGCGCGCCGTGCCGGCGTCTATGGTGCTGCAGTCTATGACCAGCGTGCCCTTGGGCAGCTTGGCGAACAGGCCTTCATCGCCCAGGTACAGGCTGGCTACATGTTTGCCTGCAGGCAGCATGGAGATCACCACCCCCGCGTCCTTGGCCGCGTCGGCGGCGCTGGAAGCGGCCCGGCCGCCGGCCGCGGCTACCTTGGACAAGGCTTCGGCCGACAGGTCGAAGGCGTCGACCTTGAAGCCCTTGTTCAGCAGATTGACGGCCATCGGGCCGCCCATATTGCCCAGGCCGATGAAGGCGATGTTTTCCATGCTGCTCTCCTCTGTTTGGTTCTGTTTGTTTTATTTCAGCGCGGCCAGGGGGTGGTCCCCATCACGCCATGGCGATTCGAAGTGCCCATCCACCCAGGCCTGGTCGATGTCCGGCAACTGGCGGCTCCAATGCGGATTGCGGTCCTTGTCCACCAGCAGCGCGCGTACGCCTTCCGGGAAATCCGAGCGGGCGCAGAAGTTCACCGACAGCACCAGCTCCATCCGCAAGGCCTCGGCCAGCGACATGTGTTTGGAGCGGTTCAGGATTTCCCAGCTGACGGCGGCGGAGGTGGGGCAGCCGTGGGCGAAATTCTTGGCGGCGTCGGCGAGCCACGGGTCTTCGAACGCCGTTTCGGTCAGCGCGGAGGCGACGGCGGCCAGGTCGCCCTTGTTCATCAGCCGGTGCACAGCCAGCAGATTGCGCTCGACGTTGGAGGCGGGCAGGGCATCGCCCAACTGGCCTTCCAGCTGGTTCAGCAGCGCGCTGGCTACCGCCGGGTGACTATGCGCGTCGCCGCTCCAGTCGGCCTGCTGCAGCGCTTGCAGCAGCGCCGGATAGGCATCTGCGGCCAGCACATGATCGGCCAGATTGGCGATCAGCGCGTCGTGGGCGTTCAGCGGCGCGCCGGTCAAGGCCAGGAACAGGCCCAGGTGCGCCGGCATGCGTTGCAGGAACCAGCTGCCGCCCACGTCCGGGTACAGGCCGATGGTGATTTCCGGCATGGCGATGCGAGTGGCGGGCGTGACCACGCGGTGGCTGGCGCCGGCCATCAGGCCCAGGCCGCCGCCCATGACGATGCCGCCGCCCCATACAATCAAGGGTTTCCTGTAGCGGTGGATGCGGTAGTCGAGCGTGTACTCCTCGGTGAAGAAAGCCACCGCGTGCGGATGCGGGTAGTGCGACTCGGCTACCAGTTTTTCGCGCAGGCTGCGTACGTCGCCGCCGGCGCAGAAGGCGCGCTCGCCGGCGCCGCGCAGCACCACGGCGACGATGCCTGCATCGCGCTCCCAGATGGTGAGGCGCGAATCCAGCAGCCGGATCATGTCCAGCGTCAGCGCGTTCAGCGATTTTTCGGCATTGAGGGTGGCGATGGCGATGCGATGGCCGTCGCCGGTAGGTAGTTCGTCAAACAGTACCACGTCATGCATGGGGAGGCTCCGGAAAGGCTGTTGTTAACCACGAAAGACTGCAGGAAGGCGGCGAGCCGCCGCCATTGATCCGGGGCCGCGGCTCGCCGCTTTCGCGGTTTTCGTGGGGTTTGTGGCCATGTGTTTTGAGCTCAGGCGTTCTTCCAGTTCGGCGCGCGCTTTTCCAGGAAGGCGCGCGTGCCTTCGCCCTGGTCGTGGGTGTCGAACAGCTTGATGAAGGCCTCGCGTTCCTTGATCAAATTCCAAGCCGGCGGCTGGGTGCGGGCGGCCTGCACCAGCTGCTTGCACACGCCGACCGACGACGGCGACTGCTTGGCCACGCCCTCGGCCAGCTTGATGGCGGTTTCCAGCGCCTCGCCCTTGGCCACCACCTGCTCCACCAGGCCGATGCGCTCGGCGGTGGCGGCATTGACGCGCTCGCCGCACAGGATCATGCGCTTGGCCCAGCCTTCGCCCACCAGCCAGGGCAGGTTCTGGGTGCCGCCGGCGCAAGGCAGCAGGCCGACGCCGGCTTCCGGCAGCGCCATCTGGCTTTGTTCTTCGGCGATGCGGATGTCGCAGGCCAGGGCGCACTCCAGGCCGCCGCCCATGGCGTAGCCGTTGATGGCGGCGATGCTGACGCCGCGGAAGCCGGACAGCGCCTCAAAGGCTTCGCCGAACAGCATGGTCATCTCGGTGGCCACCTTCTTGTCGCCGTCGGCGAACATATTCAGGTCCGCGCCGGCGGAGAAGAACTTCTCGCCCTGGCCGGTGATGACTAGCGCGTAGATGTCGCGGTCGGCGTTGAGATCGGCCACCAGCTGCTTCAGCGCGGTCAGGCTGGCGCGATTCCAGGTGTTGGCCGGCGGATTGTCTATCGTCACCACGGCGGTGTGGCCGCGTTTTTCCACGTTCAGGTGGGCGTAGTTTTGCATCTGAATTCCTTTTCTTCAGCCACGAAAACCACGAAAAGACACGAAAGAGACCGCTCTTGCCTTGGCCGCAAGCAGGAGGCGTGATCCGAAAGCGCGATAGTTCGTGTTCTTTCGTGGTTTTCGTGGCGGTCAAATAAGCTGTTAACGCAGCGTTTCCAGCGCGCCGTCCTGCAGCATCTTGCGCGCGACTATCATCCGCATCACCTCGTTGGTGCCTTCCAGTATCTGGTGCACACGCAGGTCGCGCACATGGCGTTCCAGCGGGAAGTCTTGCAGGTAGCCGTAGCCGCCGAACAGTTGCAGCGCGTTGTTGGCAATATTGAAACTCAAATCGGTGGCCAGCCGCTTTGCCATCGCGCAATAGGCGGTGGCGTCGGCGCTGGCGTTGTCCAGTTTCCAGGCGGCCAAACGCACCATCTGGCGGGCGGCCACCAGTTCGGTCAGCATGTCGGCCAGTCGGAACTGCACGGTTTGCAATTCCGCCAGCGGATGGCCGAATTGCTGGCGCTCCTGCACATAGCGCTGCGCGGCGTTCAGCGCGGCCTGGGCGGTGCCGACGGCGCAGGTGGCGATATTGATGCGGCCGCCATCCAGCCCCTTCATGGCGAAGGTGAAGCCCTGGCCTTCTTCGCCCAGGCGATTGGCTACCGGGATTTCCACGTTGTCGAACGTGATGGCGCGGGTGGGCTGGCTGTTCCAGCCCATTTTCTTTTCCTTCTTGCCGTAGCTGACGCCAGGCGCGTCGGCCGGCACCACGAAGGCGGAAATGCCCTTGGGGCCGGGGCCGCCGGTGCGGGCCATGACCACCAGCACCTGAGTGCTGCCGGCGCCGGAGATGAACATCTTGCCGCCGTTCAGCACGTAGACTTCGCCCTTGCGTTCGGCGCGTGTTTTCAGCGAGGCGGCGTCGGAGCCGGCGCCTGGCTCGGTCAGACAGTAGCTGCCCAGCACCTCGCCAGTCACCATCTTGGGCACCCACTGCTCGGCCAGCGCTTTGCCGCCAAAGCTGGCGATCATCCAGCTGACCATATTGTGGATGGTCAGGTAGGCGGCAGTGGAGGTGCAGCCGGCGGCCAGCTCCTCGAACACGATGGCGGAGTCGAGCCGCGACAGGCCCAGGCCGCCGTAGGCTTCCGGCGTGTAGAGGCCCAGAAAGCCCATGTCGCCGCTCTTGCGGATCACGTCCAGCGGGAAGATGGACTCGGCGTCCCATTCGGCCGCGTGCGGCGCCAGTTCGCGCTCAGCGAAATCGCGGGCGCTTTGTTGGAAGGCGACCTGATCTTCGTTCAGTTCGAAATTCATTTACAACTCCTGTTTGCCACGAAACCCACGAACAACACGAAACCAAGGCGTCGATCATTCAAGGGCCGGCGCTCGGCCGTCATTCTTTTGTGTCATCCCGTGGCCAGTAAAACCGGTTTAACGCAGCGAGATGGTGGTGTGTACCTTGCCGCTGCTGGCCTCGTCGTCGAACCAGCGGCTGGTGACGGTCTTGGTCTGGGTGTAGAAGGCCACCACCTGCTTGCCGTAAGGGCCGAGGTCGCCCAGTTTGGACGCGCGGCTACCGGTAAAGCTGAACAGCGGCACCGGCACCGGAATCGGCACATTGATGCCGACCTGGCCGACGTCGATTTCCTCCTGGAACTTGCGCGCCGCCGCGCCGCTCTGCGTGAACACGGCGGTGCCGTTGCCGTTGGGGTTGGCATTGATGATGGCGATGGCTTCGTCCAGCGTGTCGGCCGCCATCAGGCACAGCACCGGGCCGAAAATTTCCTGATGATAGATCGCCATCTCGGGTTTGACGCCGGAGAAGATGGTCGGGCCGACGAAGTTGCCATGTTCGAAACCGGCGACTTTGACATCGCGGCCGTCCAGCTCCAGCTTGGCGCCTTCCTCCACGCCGCGGGCGATCAGGCTCTTGACGCGGTCCAGCGCGGCGCAGGAGATCACCGGGCCGAGGTCCGGATTGTCCTTGCCGGGGCCGATTTTCAGGCCCTTGGCCTTGGCCACCAGTTCCGGAATCCATTGCTGCGCCTCGCCCACCAGCACCGCGACGGATAGCGCCATGCAGCGTTGGCCGGCCGCGCCGAAAGCTGCGCCGGTCAATTGGTTCAATGCCTGCTCCTTGTTGGCGTCCGGCAGCACGATGGCGTGGTTCTTGGCGCCCATCATGCACTGCGCGCGCTTGCCGCTGAGGGTGGCGCGCTGGTAGACGTGGGTGCCTACCTTGGTGGAGCCGACGAAGGACACGGCCTTGATGTCCGGGTGGTCGCAGATGGCATCGACGACGGAGGCCGCGCCGTGCACCACGTTCAGCACGCCCTTGGGGATGCCGGCTTCCAGCGCCAGTTCCACCAGGCGCATCGTCACCATCGGATCTTGCTCGGATGGCTTCAGCACAAAGGTATTGCCGGTGGCGATGGCCATCGGGAACATCCACAGCGGAATCATGGCCGGGAAGTTGAACGGCGTGATGCCGGCGCACACGCCCAACGGTTGCTGCACGGTGTAGGTGTCCACGCCTCCGGCAACGTTTTCGGCGTATTCGCCCATCTGCAGGGTGCCGATATTGGCGGCGTGCTCCACCACTTCCAGGCCGCGGAAGACGTCGCCTTCGGCGTCGGCCAGGGTCTTGCCTTGCTCGGCGGTGAGGATGGCCGCCAGCTCTTTCATGTTTTCGCGGATCAGTTGCTGGTATTTCAGAAAGATGCGGGCGCGGGCGCCGATCGGCGTCTTCTTCCAGGTTTTGAACGCGTCCTTGGCGGCGGCGACGGCGGCGTTGACCTCGTCGGCGGTGGCCATCGGCACGCGCGCCAGCACTTCCTGGGTGGCCGGGTTGACGATGTCGCGCCATTCCGTGGTTTTGGACTCGACGAATTCGCCGCCTATCAACAGCTTGATATTTGGTACTGACTGGCTCATGGCACTGCCTCCTCTATTTGTTCGGGCTGATGGCGCTGCTCAGTTGTAGCTGTAGAAACCCTTGCCGCTCTTGCGGCCAAGATGGCCGGCCTGCACCAGTTGGGCCAAGAGCGGGCAGGCGCGGTATTTGCTGTCGCGGAATTCGTGGTACAGGATGTCCATGATGGACAGGCAGGTGTCCAGGCCGATCAGGTCGGCCAGCGCCAAGGGGCCGATCGGGTGGTTCATGCCCAGCTTCATCACGGTGTCGATGTCCTCGGCCGTGGCCAGATTTTCATACAGCGCGAAGGCGGCCTCGTTGATCATCGGCATCAGTACGCGGTTGGAGACGAAACCGGCGGCATCCTTCACCGTGACCGGCGTCTTGCCCAGCGCTTGGGATAGGTGGAAGACGGTCTGGTAGGCTTCGTCGCCGGTTTGGAGCGCGCGGATGATCTCCACCAGTTGCATCACCGGCACCGGGTTCATGAAGTGCATGCCCACCACGCGCTCCGGGTGGCTGACCCAGCTGGCGATGCGGGTAAGGGAGATGGACGAGGTGTTGGAGGCGAGGATGCACTTTTCGCCGACGGCGGCGTCCAGGTCGCGGAAGATCTGTTCCTTGATGGCGCCGTTCTCGGTGGCGGCTTCGATCACCACGTCGCAGCCGGCCAGGTCGGCCAGCTTGGTGGTGGCGCGGATGTGGGCGACGATGCCAGGGATGTTGGCCTCGGCGATCAGCTCCTTCTTGGCCATGCGCTGCAGGCTGATATTGATATTGGCCATGCCCTTGACCAGGGCCGCGTCGTTGACGTCGGCCAGCACCACCTCGAAGCCCTTCATTGCAAAGACCTGGGCGATGCCGTTGCCCATGGTGCCTGCGCCCACCACGCCGATTTTCTGGCTCATCTGTTTCTCCTGGACTGTTTGCTCTAACTTTTGATCACGATAACTTGACGTTTACGTCAACGTCAACAGACAATGGTCACAAATGCAGGCGACTGTGGCGCGCGTGGCCGCAGCGGGAGAATCGGGGTACAGACATATGGGCGAGCAGGTTTTCAATATCACGGAATTGGCGCAGGAATTCGACGTCACCACCCGCGCCATCCGCTTCTACGAGGATCAGGGCTTGCTGGAGCCGGCCAGGGCCGGGCAGCGCCGCATCTACAACCGGCGCGACCGCGTACGGCTGATGCTGATCCTGCGAGGCAAACGCATAGGCCTGTCCCTGCAGGAGATCCGCGAGCTATTCGCGCTGTACGACGCGGCGCACGACGATGCGCCGCAGTTGCAGGAATTCATCCGCATCCTGGCGCGCAAGGAGCAGCAGCTATTGGAGCAGATGGAAGACATCAAGGTGGTGCTGACCGAAATCGGCCAGCTGCGCGCCCAGTGCGAAAAATCGCTGGGCAAGCGCAGCAACGGCCACAATCGAGCAAAGGAGTTGTGATGCAACAACAGGAAATCGTGATTGTGGGCATGGCCCGCACCGCCATGGGCGGCTTCCAGGGCGCGTTGTCCGGCCTGACCGCCAGCCAATTGGGCGCCGCGGCCATCCGCGCCGCCGTGGAGCGCGCCGGGGTAACCGCCGGCGAGGTGGACGAGGTGATCATGGGTTGCGTGCTGCCGGCCGGCCAGGGACAGGCGCCGGCGCGCCAGGCTGCGCTGGGCGGCGGCTTGCCGCTGGCTACGCCGTGCACCACCATCAACAAGATGTGCGGCTCCGGCATGAAGGCCATCATGCTGGCGCACGATCAACTGTTGGCCGGCAACGGCAATGTGGTGGTGGCCGGCGGCATGGAAAGCATGAGCAATGCGCCGTATCTGGTGCCCAAGGCGCGCGGCGGACTGCGCCTGGGTCATGGAGAGATCAAGGACCACATGTTCCTGGACGGCCTGGAGGACGCGTACCAGAAGGGCACGCTGATGGGCGTGTTCGCCGAGCAGTGCGCCGAGAAATACGGCTTCAGCCGCCAGGACCAGGACGAGTTCGCCATCGCTTCGCTGACGCGCGCGCAGCAGGCGATCAAGGGCGGCCAGTTCAAGGACGAAATCGCGGCGGTGACGGTGCCGGGCCGCGGCAGCGACACCGTGGTGGATACCGACGAGCAACCGCTGAAAGCCAACCTGGACAAGATCCCCACGCTGAAGCCGGCGTTCAAGAAAGACGGCACGGTCACGCCGGCCAATTCCAGTTCCATTTCCGATGGCGGTGCCGCGCTGGTGCTGATGACGGCGGCCGAAGCGGCCAAGCGCGGCCTGAAGCCCATCGCCCGCGTCGTCGGCCACAGCAGCCATGCTCAGGAGCCGGGCTGGTTCACCACCGCGCCGGTGGGCGCGATGCAGAAGTTGTTGGCCAAGACCGGCTGGAAGGCAGAGGACGTCGATCTGTTCGAGATCAACGAGGCATTCGCCGTGGTGACGATGGCGGCGATGCACGACCTGAAGCTGCCGCACGACAAGGTAAATGTGCACGGCGGCGCCTGCGCGCTGGGCCACCCCATCGGCGCGTCCGGCGCCCGCATCGTCATCACGCTGCTGTCGGCATTGAAGCAGCGCGGCGGCAAGCGCGGCGTGGCCAGTCTGTGCATAGGCGGCGGCGAAGCGACCGCGCTGGCGGTTGAACTGGTGTAAGACGTAGTCGAAAACCGCAATTGCAGGCCGCCGGCATGTGCCGGCGGTCTGTTTTTTTGCAGCGCATCAAGCCGCGCTTGCATTGCCCGGAATCTTGATGGATGGTGATAGCAAGCCTGGGCGGCTGGCGCATCTTCGCCGGCTGCTTTATCATCGCCCGCCTTTAGCCCTGCAAACGAATGCCGCCATGACCGATACCATCGAAGCGCTGCCGCCCGAGATCCAACTCGACGATTATCTGGCGGAACACAACGCCACCATCGTCACCACCGAGGGCAGCCATGCGGTTTCGGTGCATGGCGAACTGGAGCTGGAAGGCCACCGCATCCCCTATCACTTGGTGCCGGACGAGGGTTTCCTCGGCAAGAGCGGCAAATGGCGCAAATTGGATGCAGAAGCGCGGCTGGCGCTGGTGAAAGAACGCTGGAACGACGCGGCGCGGCAGAAGTTGGAAGCGCAGTTGATGGCCTGCGCGCGCGATGTCTTCGCGGTGGAGGGCATCGAGCCGCTGCGCGTGCTCAGCGCCTTCATGGCCAAGTACGAGCGCGCCAAGGTGCGTTGCACCATCGCCCAGGACCGGGTGGCCGCAGCGCGCAGCCGGCAAAGCGCCGACAAGGCCGCCGCCAAGACGCGCGACGCGGTCAACCTGTCGCGCTATCCCGAGTCGTTCGCCACGGCTTATGCGATGCAGCGCCATTTCATCGCAGTATTGGGGCCCACCAACTCCGGCAAGACCCATGCGGCGATGGAGCACTTGCAAAAGGCCAAAAGCGGCGTCTATCTGGCCCCGCTGCGCCTGCTGGCGCTGGAGAACTATACCCGGCTGCAAGAGGCCGGCATTGCCGTCAGCTTGATCACGGGCGAGCAGCGCAAGCTGCACCCGGATGCGACCCATGTCGCCAGCACGGTGGAAATGCTCAATCCGGAGCGGCAGGTGGAGGTGGCGGTGATAGACGAAATTCAACTGCTGGATGATCCGGACCGCGGCGCGGCCTGGACTGCCGCCGTGTGCGGCGTGCCGGCGCAGACCGTTTACCTGGTGGGCGCGCCGGAGGCGCGCGAGGCGATTGAGTCGCTGGTGGCGCGCGTGGGCGGCACGCTGGAAGTGCGCACGCTGGAGCGCAAGACCGCGCTGCAAATGGACAAGGCGCCGCTGCTGTCCTTGAAGAATCTGAAGCCGGGCGACGTGCTGATCGCCTTCTCCCGCCGCGAGGTGCTGAACTGGCGCGACAAGGTGATAGAGCAGGGCTTGAGCGTATCGGCCATCTACGGCAACCTGTCGCCGGAAGTGCGCCAGGCGCAGGCCGAACGCTTCGTTTCCGGCGAAACCCAGGTGGTGGTGGCCACCGACGCCATCGGCATGGGGCTGAACACGCCGGCGCGACGCATCATTTTCACCACCGCCAGCAAGTGGGACGGCTACGCCGAGGGCATCATCGCCGCCCCGCTGGCCAAGCAGATCGCCGGCCGCGCCGGCCGTTTCGGCAAGCATGAAACCGGCTATGTGGCCGGCTTCGACGGCCTCACCCACAAGACCATAGGCGCGTTGCTGCGGCAAAAGGCCGAGCCGCTGCCGAATAACGGCTTCTTCGTCGCGCCCAGTTTGAAGTATCTGGAGGCCATCTCTCAGGCGACCGGCGAGGTTAAACTCAAGGCCTTGCTGGGCTTGTTCGCCAAGCATATCAATGTGCACGACGAATTCTTCCTGCCTGCCAATTTGTCCGACCAAATGGAAAAGGCCGAGTGGTTGGACGCTTTGCCCCTGAGCCTGGCCGATCGCTACACCTTCAGCCTGTGCCCGATCTCGACCAAGATTCCGATGCTGGAGAGCGCGCTGCATGACTGGGCCGAGCACCGGGCCCGCGGCAAGGCCGCGCCGCTGTTGCGGATGATGGGCACCGGGGGGCGCAACGAGCTGCAATACCTGGAAGACAGCTGCAAGCTGTATGCCGCTTACGCTTGGCTGGGCTATCGCATGCCGGACACCTTCCCAGATGGCGAGATGGCGCAGCTGCTGATGCAAAGCACCTCGGAACGCATCGATGCCTTGCTGCAAGTGCAGAACGCGCAGAAGCGCAAGAGCGGCAAGGGAAATGGCTTCGAGAGGCGCAAGCCGGGCGTCCGTCGCCGCAGTTGATGCTGCGCAATAAAGCCAAATCCCCGCGTGCTGCGCGGGGATTTTTATTTCACATCGCCAGAGGCGTTAGGCCTTGGTGGAGATATGGGTGGTGGAGACGCTGGGTTCCAGCAAAGACTGGGTAGCCTGATACTGCGCCAAATCTTGCCTGCCGCTGCCAATCAGCTGTTGAGCCCGGCTGACGCTCTGCGTGGCCAGGGTGGCTGGCGCGGTAGCAGTCTGCGCCGGAGTGGGCGGCGTAGCGGCCTGTTGCGTCTGGGCCGGTTGGTTGGCGGCGCGGGTGGTTTGCGTAGCGGCGGCGGTTGCGCCATTGTTGTTGGCCGCATTGTTCTGGGCCGGCGCAGCAGTCGGAGCGGTATTGCCGTTGACCGCAGGCGCGATGGCGGCGGCGGTGGCCGGCTGCGGATTGGTCGCCAGAACGGCCGCAGTGTTATTCACCTGGGTGGGGTTAACCTGAGGCGCAGCTGGGGCCCTGGCTTGCGCGGTGTTGGCATTCGCCGCCTGTGCCGTTTGCGCCGCCTGGTTTTGTTGAGCGCGTTGCGTTTGCTGAGCGCTCTGCAGCGCCTGCTGGCTGCGGCTATTGGTCAGCTGTTGTTGCAGTTGCTGTTCCACGCGGGCGGTGTCCGGGTTCTGCCGGACCGCGCTCTGAGTTTGCGGTTGGGTGGTGGCTTGCTGGACAGCGGGCTGGGCAGTGTCCAGCGACGACTGCACCTGCCGCGTGTTCGACACGGCATAGAGCGGTTGCGTCGTCGTGTTGCCAACGCTGGCGATGTTTGCCATGGCTACAGTCCCAATGTTCCTATATCGCTGATATTAGTACATTTTTCGACTGATGGCGTGATTTCTTTACTGTCTATTCGGTTAGCACCAGCTGCAGCATGTGCCGAGCCAGATCGTCGACGCTGAGTTCGCCATCGCGGCGATACCATTGCACGGTCCAGTGCAAGCTGCCCAACAGCGTGCGGCGCAGCAGGCGGGTATCTTGCTTGATCAGTCCGACGGCAGCAGCCTCGTCCAGCACTTGTTGCCATAGCGCTTCGTAGCGGTCGCGCAACACTATCAGTCCGGGTTTGGCGGTTTCCGATACGCTGCGCCATTCGTACAGCATCACCTCCAGCGCGGCCTGGTTGTCGCCCAGCAGGGAGTTCAGGTGCACACGGAACAGGGCGGCCAGCTTGTCGCGCAGAGAGGCGGCCTCTGCCAGCGCCGCGGCCAGTTGCTCGGTGGTGCTGGTAATGCCCAGCGCCATCACCGCCACCAGAATCTCTTCCTTGGTGCGAAAATGGTAGAACAGGCTGCCGGATTGCATGCCGACGGCGCTGCCCAGGTCGCGCACGGTGGTGCGCTCGTAGCCCTGGTCGCGAAACAGCACGGCGGCGGCGCGCACCAGCGCCATGCGGCGGTTGTTTTCTTCGGGCGGTCTTGGGGGTTCCACTACGCTCATATCATTCCTGGGGGGCGGTCAAAGCCGGCAGTAGAGTCTGTGACGCCTGCCAGACCATATCGGGTTGCATTTTTTCCAGACAGTCGGTGTGTCCGTACGGACAGCTGCGCTCGAAACAGGGGCTGCAGTCCAGATTCAGCGACACGATGGCGGCGCGGTCGGACAGCGGCGGAGTGAAGTCCGGGCTGGACGAGCCGTACAGCGCCACCAGGGGCTTGTCGAGCGCCGCGGCGACATGCATCAGGCCGGAATCGTTGCAGACGGCTAGCGTGGTCAGCCCGATCAGGTCGATCGCTTCCTCCAGGCCTGTGGCGCCGCACAGGTTGATGGCGCTGCCGGCGGACAGGCGGGCGATTTCGTCGCCGATCTCCTTGTCTTTGCCGGAGCCGAACAGCCATACCGCGTAGCCGGCGGCATCGAAGCGGCGCGCCAGTTCGGCGAAGTGGCGAGCGGGCCAGCGCTTGGCCGGGCCGTATTCCGCGCCGGGGCAGAAGGCGATGGCCGGGCGCGTCAGGTCGAGACCCAGGCGCGCCGCGACCTGGCGCTGGATGGCTGGATCGGTGCTCAGCTGCGGATTGGGAATGGGGCGCGGCAGCCCCGAGCGCTTGTCTTCGGCCAGCGCGCAGAAGCGCTCCACCATCATCGGCAGCGCCTGCTCGTCCAGCTCGCGCGCGTCGTTCAAGAGGCCGTAGCGCGATTCGCCGAGAAAGCCGGTGCGCAGCGGAATGCCGGCAAACAAGGGGATGAGCGCGGATTTCAGCGAGTTGGGCAGCACGATGACCTGGTCGAAGCCTTCCTTCGCCAGCTGTCGCGCCACTTTCCAGCGCTCGGCCAGCCGCAGCGCGCCGTGGCCGAACGGATTCAGATGCGACTTGGCCACTTCCGGCATCCGCGCCAAGAGCGGCAGGGTCCAGGATGGCGCGAACACATGCAGTTCCAGCTGCGGGTGGCGCTGGTGCAGGCGGCGGTACAACGGTTGAGCCATCACGCTGTCGCCGACCCAGGACGGGCCGATGACGAGGATTTTCTTTTTCATGCGGGGTGCTTCCGGTTCCAAACGCAAGCCGGCTGGGGCAGCGCGGCTTGCGTTTGGCGGCGGCAAGCAAAAAAGGGGTGGCCCGCGCCACACCCTTTGCCGTCGATGCGGGCGATGGCCTCAGTGGTGATGGCCTGCAGGGCCGATCAGCTTGTACTGGGTGCCGCAGTAGGGACAGAGCGCCTCGCCGGTCTTGGCCACCGGCAGGTAGACGCGGGGGTGGGAGTTCCAGGCCTTCATGTCCGGCATCGGGCAGTGCAGCGGCAGGTCGTGCTGGGTGACTTCGATGTAGCGTGCGGTGTTTTCTTTCAGTTCTGCCATGGTCGTTCCTTGTTGCAGCGAGCGGGCTTCCGACAAAAGCGCCGCCAGCAGGACGGCCGGAGGGCCGCTCGCTGCTGGCGCGCGAGATGCGGATTCTACCGCTTATTTTACGTAAGTGAGCCAGTGCCGGTGTTCGGCATCCTGGCCCTTGACGATGCTGAAGTAGCGCTTCTGGATTTCGGCGGTGATCGGGCCGCGGCCGCCGTCGCCTATCGGGCGGCGGTCCAGTTCGCGGATCGGGGTCACTTCGGCGGCGGTGCCGGTGAAGAAGGCTTCGTCCGCGCTGTAGACTTCGTCGCGGGTGATGCGCTTTTCCACCAGTTGCAGGCCCATTTCACTGGCAATTTGCACCACGGTGTCGCGGGTGATGCCTTCCAGCGCGCTGGTCAGGTCCGGAGTATATAGCTTGCCCTTGCGAACGATGAAGATGTTTTCGCCGGAGCCTTCGGCCACGAAGCCATCCACATCCAGCAGCAGGGCTTCGTCGTAGCCGTCCGCCGTGGCTTCGTTATTGGCCAGGATGGAGTTCATGTAATTGCCGTTGGCCTTGGCCTTGCACATGGTGATGTTGACGTGGTGGCGGGTGAAGGAGCTGGTCTTCACGCGGATGCCTTTTTCCAGGCCCTCGTCGCCCAGATAGGCGCCCCACGGCCAGGCGGCCACGATCACCTGCACGTCGTTCTTCATCGGCGCCACGCCCAGCTTGCCGGAGCCGTAGAAGGCCATCGGACGGAAATAGCAGGATTTCAGGCCATTGGCCTTCACCACGTCCAGGTGGGCCTGGTTGATCTGTTCCGGAGTGAATGGCAGGTCCATGCCCAGGATCTTGGCGGAGCGGAACAGACGGGCGGTGTGATCCTGCAGGCGGAAGATCGCCGGACCGTCAGCGGTTTCGTAGGCGCGCACGCCCTCAAATACGCCCATGCCGTAATGCAGCGTGTGGGTCAGGACGTGGGTGGTGGCGTCGCGCCAGTCCACCAGTTTGCCGTCATACCAAATATATCCGTCGCGATCAGCCATCGACATCTCGGTTCTCTCCTGTGTTGTGCTTTGTCCGGGCGCGCGGCCCGCGTCTTGCCATGGCGGCCTGTCGCCGCCTGTTTAATGGATCAGTGTATACCGCAGCGCGCGGCTTTGTGAACCGACTGTCAGGAAAAATCGAGCGCTTGCTCGAAAACCTGTTGCCAAAGCTGCTTGCCGCAGTGGTAGGCGGCAAGCAAGGCGGCGTCCACGTCCACATTCTGCCTGTCGTTGAGGCGGGCCGCGTGCTGCAGGCGGCGGAACAGGCGGTAGGCGTCGCGCGCTTGTTCCGCCTGCGCCGGGTCTATCAGTCCGGCCTGCGCCGCCACGGCCAGCAGGGCGATATTGCCGGTATTGCCGGTGAAGGCAGGCAGATGGTGGGCGTGGGCCAGGATCAAGTACTGCACGATGAACTCGATGTCTATGATGCCGCCGCGGGCGTTCTTGACGTCGTCGTCGCGCGCGGGATGGCTCTCCAGCATGCGCTGGCGCATGGCCAGGACTTCATCGCGCAGCTTGGCCGGCTCGCGCCGCAACGTCAGGATGGCGTGGCGCTCGGCCTCGAACTGCGCGCCGATGTCCGTATCGCCGGCGACGAAGCGGGCGCGCGTCAGCGCCTGATGTTCCCATACCCAGGCCTGGTTTTCCTGGTACTGGCGGAAGGCGGCGATAGAGCTGACCAGCAAGCCGCTGGCGCCGTTGGGGCGCAGCCGCAGGTCGATGTCGTACAGCACGCCGGCTGCGGTGGCGCTGGTCAGCCAGGTGGAGAGCTTGCGCGCCAGGCGGGAGTACAGGTCAGGCGCATCGGGGTGCGGGTCGTCGTACAGGAAAATGATGTCGAGGTCCGAGGCGTAGCCGAGTTCCTTACCGCCCAGCTTGCCGTAGCCGATCACCGCGAAGCGCGGCGTGTCGATGTGGCGGGCCGGAATGTCGCGCCAGGCGTGGCGCACCGCCGCGTCCAGCACCAGGTCGGCCAGCCGCGACAGCTCGTCGGACAGCGCTTCCAAGGTCCACATGCCGGCCAGGTCCTGCGCCACCAGGCGGAAGGTCTGGGCATGCTGGAAGTGGCGCAGCGCGTCCATTTTGGCTTCGACGTCGCCCTCGGCCTGGTCCAGCTGCGTTTCCAGCTGGGCGGCCAATTGCGGCCAGTCCGGCGCGGCGTACAGCACGCGCACGTCGAGCAACTCGTCCAGCAAGATGGGGTGGCGGCTGAGGTAGGCCGATACCCAGGCGCTGGCGGAATACAGCGAGGCCAGCCTTTGCAGCGTCTGTGGGTATTCGGTCAGCAGCGCCAGGTAGGAAGCGCGGCGGCTGATGGCTTCCATCAAGCCGATGATGCGCGCCAGCGTGTCGTCGGCGTTGGGGAAGCGCGAGGCCACCTCGATCAGCGCCGGCATCAGCGCGTCCAGCTTCTTGCGCCCCGACAGCGGCATTTGCAGATAGCGCTGGCTCTGCGCCAGGCCCTTGAGCTGGCGGGAGACCGCTTGGGGATCGGCATAGCCGAGTTCGGCCAGCTTCTGTTCCGGCGCCTGCTCCGACACGTCCAGCCATAGCTCGGACAGCGGATGGTCCGGGCTGTCCTCGCTGGGGAGGATGAACACCTGCTCAAAGTGGCGGCTGACCTTGGCGCGGACCGCAGCCAGCGCCTCCTCAAAGGCTGGCCAATCGGCAAAGCCCATGCTGGCGGCGATCTTCTGCCGGGTGTCGGGCGCGGTGGGCAGGGTCTGCGTCTGCTGGTCGTCCAGATACTGCAGGCGATGCTCCAGATTGCGCAGGAAGGCGTAAGCAGCCTGCAGCTCCTCCACGGCGTCCGGCTCCAGCAGCCGCAACGCGGCCAGCCGGTCCAGCGTGGCGCGGGTGCCGCGCAGCTGCAGGGTGCGGTCGCGGCCGCCGCGGATCAGCTGGAACACCTGGGCGATGAATTCGGCTTCGCGGATGCCGCCGGGTCCGAGCTTGATGTTGTCCGCCATATCGCGCCGCGCCACTTCGCGGCGAATCTGCGCGTGCAGTTCGCGCATCGCGCCGTAGGCGTTGTAGTCCAGATATTTGCGGTAGACGAAGGGCCGCACCAGCTGGTTCAACGCCTCGGCGTCGCCCGTCAGCGCCTTGGCCTTGATCCAGGCGTAGCGCTCCCACTCGCGGCCCTGGCTGAGCAGATAGTTCTCCAGCGCAGCGAAACTCATCACCAGCGGGCCGGAGTCGCCGTAGGGACGCAGGCGCATGTCGACGCGGAAAACCTGGCCGTCCGGCGTGATGTCGTTGAGCAGCGCGATCAGCCGCTTGCCCAGCTGGGTGAAGTACTCATGGTTGCTGATGCGGCGCGCGCCGTCGGTTTCGCCGCCTTCCGGGTAGATGAAGATCAGGTCGATGTCCGAGCTGACGTTCAGTTCGCCGCCGCCCAGCTTGCCCATGCCGATGACGATGAGTTGCTGCGGCTCTCCGCTGTCTTCGCCTATCGGCTGGCCATATTGCGTCAGCGCGGCCGCGGCGCAGGCCAGCGCCTGGCGCACGGCGAATTCCGCCAGCTGGCTGATGGTGCTCATGACTTCATCCAGCGAGGCCAGGCCGTTCAGGTCGCGGCAGATCAGCCGCGCCATGACCGCCTGGCGCAGCTGGCGCAACGCCGGCCCCTGCTGCTCCGGCGCGGTCAGCGCCGGCCAGTCGACGAAAGTCTGCATTTCGTCCAGGGTGAAGGGCTGCTGCCATTTCTGCCGCAGGCGCTGGGCTTGCTCGGGGCGGGCGCTCAGCAGACGGTGTAAATACTGGGAAAACTCGCAACTGCGGGCAATGGCATCACTCGTGTTTGCTGGCATAATAGCTCCGACGGCTTGGCGCGTGGCCGGGTGACGGCGGCGCCAGGGGCGGGCTGCAGCCGGTTTCGCGCCGTATCTCTCACTCATGCCATTGTAACGGTTTGCCATCGTTGAAAAAGCCCTTGTCGCCGTTGTCTCATATTCATGTGCTGCGCCTGTTGAAGCGCGGCCTTTTGCTGTTCGCGGCGGCGCTGGCTGTCGCCGGCAGTTTGCTGTGCGCGGCTTTTGCCATCTTTACCTTCTGGCTGCTGCCGCGTCTGGATCAATACCGTCCGCAGCTGGAGAGCAGCCTGTCCGCTTCGCTCGGGCATAAGGTCGGCATCGCCAGGCTGTCCGGCCAATGGGACGGCGTGGCGCCGCGGTTTGAATTGAATGGCGTGTCCATCGCCAATCCGGTTTCCGGCCAGGCGCTGACCTTGAGCGCCGTGACGGTGCAACCATCCTGGACCTCTTTGCTGGCGGGGGAGCCGCGGCTGTCGGTGTTGGCCGATGGGCCGTCGGTGGAGTTGCGCCGTGATCCTAACGGCGTCATCTATCTGAACGGCTTCGATCTGAGCAGCGGGCCGTCGCACGACAACGCTCTGGGCAACTGGTTGCTGCGCCAGCCTTCGCTGGAAATCCGCAATGCCCGCCTGAGCTGGGTGGATGAGCGCCTGGGCCTGCCGCGGCTGGATCTGCAGCAGGGCCGGCTGTTGCTGGAGCGCACGCTGCTGGGGCACAAGCTGCAATTGTCCGGTTTGCCGGCCGCCACGCTGGGCAAGGGCTTCGAGCTGAGTGCCGGCTGGCGCGGCGACGACATCGACCACTGGCAGGATTGGTCCGGCACGCTGCGCGTGGCCCTGAACGGCGCGCGCGCCAGCGTCTGGTCGCGTTATATGCGCGATCTGGGCGTGCTGCGCAGCGGCGAGGGCGACGGCACCTTGGAAATGGCGTTTTCCGATGGCTCCATCAGCAGCCTGCAGGCCGATGTCAGCGTGCGAGACGCGGCCTACACGCCGCCCAGCGCGCGCGAGCTGGTGTTGCCGCAATTGCAGGGCAAGCTGCAGCTGGATCGGCAGTCGGGCGGCAGCTACCGCATCGCGGCCAGTGATTTAACCTTGGCCAGCGCCACAGGGCTGGCCTTCGACAAGTCTTCCATCAAGGGCGAGTGGCGTCCCGGCGCGCAAGGCGGCGGCGAATTGACGCTGGATAATGTCGATGTCGGCAATCTGAACCCCTTCATCCATGCCCTCGGGCTGGACCGCAATCCCTTGTTCGCCCGCTTCGCGCCGCGCGGCGCGCTGCATGACCTGACCGTGGGCTGGCAAGGCCCGGTGGAGGCGCCGCACAGTTTCAAGCTGAAGTCCCGTTTTGAAAAGCTGGCTTGGCAGCCATTTGCCGACGTGCCGGGCGTGTCCGGCGTCAGCGGCAAGGTGGCGTTCGACGAGCATGGCGGCCGCCTGCAATTGGATACCGGCCAGTCCGAAGTGGTGTATCCGGAATTGTTCGGGCACAGCCTGCCGTTTGACAAGCTGGTGGCAGACGTTGAGTGGACGCAGAAGGGCGCAGGGCTGGATATCGCGTTGCGCAAAGTAGTCTTCGCCAATGACGACCTGAACGGCCAAGTGAGCGGTAGCTACCATTATCCCGGCAACAGCGCCGGCCTGATCGACCTGAGCGGGACGATAGACGCGGTCAAGGCGACGCGCATTCCCTCCTATTTGCCGCATCAGGTGGGCGAGCGCACCACAAGCTGGCTGAGCAAGGCGCTGCTGGATGGGACGGCGAAAAACCTGACGTTGAAGCTGAAGGGCGATCTGGAAAAATTTCCGTTTGCCGGCGGCAATGGAGGCGAGTTTTTGGTGGAGGCCGATGTCGAAAAAGCCAAGCTGCTGTATGAAACCGGCTGGCCGACGATAGACGATATCGACGCCAAGCTGCGCTTCCACAACGAATCGATGCTGGTGGAAGGCAAGCGCGCGTCCACGGTGGGCGTGCCGCTGCAGAGCGTGACGGTGGCCATCGAGCAACTCGGCGCCGACGTGCCGTGGCTGAAGATCAATGGCCGGGCGGAAGACCGGCTCGACCGCATGCTGGCTTTCACCACCAAGAGTCCGGTCGATGGCTGGCTGGGAGGCTTTACCGGCCAGATCAAGGCGGAAGGGCCGGTCGGCCTGAAGCTGCAACTGGCCGTGCCGTTGGATGGAGATGAATCCACCCGAGTGCGCGGCGACCTCGAGTTCAAGCATAACGCATTGCAGTTCAAGCGATTGCCGCTGCCGGCGCTGGAGGCGGCGCAAGGCGTGCTGACCTTCACCGAGCGCGGCGTGGACAGCAAAGGCCTGACCCTGCATGCCTTTGGCGGACCGCTGAAGCTGACGGCGCATACCGGAGCCGACAAGCGCATGCGCTTCGCGCTGAGCGGCGAGGCGGACGGCAAGGCGCTGATGCAGCAATATCTGCCGCTGGCGGCGCCGCTGGTGTCCGGCCGTATGCAGGTTGATGGACGCTTCGTCGTGCACGATGGGCTGGAGAGCCTGCAGCTGGACAGTACCTTGCAAGGCGTGGCGCTGGACGCGCCCGCGCCGTTGGGCAAAACGGCGAATAGCGCCATGCCGCTGCAACTGCAGTTGCAGCCGGCGCCGGCCCGTTTTGGCGGCGGGATGCGGCTGGAATTCGACCTGGGCGGCGCGCTCGCCGGCAAACTGCGGCTGAATGATGATGGCGATTTGCAGACCGGCGCGCTGGGTTTGGGCCGCCGGCCGGGCGAGTGGCCGTCTTCCGGACTGGCTGTGCGGGCGCAGTTGCCCAAGGTGGCGCTGGACGAATGGTGGAGCGGTTTGTCGCGGCTGGACGCGCATGGCGGCGACAAACCGCTCGGCATGCCCTTGCAGCTGCAACTGAATACACAGGAATTGAGCTTCGCCGGCTTCGTGCTGCACCAAGCCGATGCCCAGGTTTCGAACAATGGACAGAACGGCCTGTGGAACGTGGGTTTGCGCTCGCGCGAGGCGGATGGCGCCGCCAGCTATCAGTTGGGGGACGGCGCCGGCCTGCTGCAGGCCAATCTGGAGCGCCTGGCCTTGAGCTGGCCTTTGCGCGCCGAGGGAACGGCAAGCGCCGCCAGCGCGCAGCAGCAGTTGCCGGCGATGAAGGTGCATATCGGCGAACTATCCTTGCAGAACCGCAAGATCGGCCAACTGGACATGACGGCGCGGCGCAACGGCAGCGTCTGGTTGATGGACCCCTTGCGCCTGAGCGCGCCGGAAGGCACGCTATCCGGCAGCGCGCGGGTGGATGAGCAGGGCGTAGGCCGGGTGGAGACGCGTTTCCAGCTGGACGTATCGAATGCCGGCAAATTGTTGGAGCGCTTTGGCCAAGTCGATGTGTTCCGCAATGGCCAGGGCAGTTTGTCGGGGCAGTTGAGCTGGCCGGGCGGCTTGAGCGATTTGGACGCCGCACATCTGTCCGGCCAGATGGCGCTGGATTTCAAGAACGGACGCTTTGCCAAGGTGGATCCCGGCGTGGCGCGTTTGCTCGGGGTGCTGAGCCTGCAATCGCTGCCGCGGCGGATTCGGCTGGACTTTACTGATGTCTTCAGCGACGGTTTCGCCTTCGATGCGCTGCAAGGCAAGGCCAGCGTGCGCGATGGCGTGTTCCGCTCCGACAAGGTGGAGATGCGAAGCCCTGCGGCCGAGGTCGGCATCGCCGGCAGCGTGGACCTGGGCCGCGAGACGCAGACCCTGCAAGTCAAGGTGGTGCCGCACGTCGCCGAAAGCGTGGCCCTGGCGGCCGGCGCCGCCTTGCTGAACCCGGTGGTGGGCATCGCCACCCTGGCGGCGCAAAAGGTTTTGCAGGATCCGGTGGGCAAGATACTCACGCTGGAATATTCTGTGACAGGATCGCTGAAGGACCCGCAGGTGAAGCGGGTGAATGTCGGCGAGCCGGTCAAGTTCAGAGGAAACCAACCATGATGCAGAAATTCATCGCCGCGGCGGTGCAAATGGTGTCCGGCCTCAATGTAGAGGCCAATCTGGCCAAGGCTGACCAGCTGCTGGCCGAGGCGGCCGCGCGCGGCGCGCAACTGGCGGTGCTGCCGGAATATTTTTGCCTGATGGGCGCCAAGGATACCGATAAAGTGGCGCTGCGCGAGGCCTTTGGCGATGGCCCGATTCAGCGGGCGCTGTCCGCCATGGCGCGCCGCCATGGCCTGTGGCTGCTGGGCGGCACGGTGCCGCTGCGCTGCGAAGAGGCGGACAAGGTATACAACAGCAGCCTGCTGTTCAGCCCTCAGGGAGAAGTGGCGGCGCGTTACGACAAAATCCACCTGTTCGGCTTTACCGGCCAGGGCGAGAGCTATTGCGAATCCAACACCATCCGTCCCGGCCAGACCCCGATCAAGGCCGAGACGCCGCTGGCCGACATCGCCCTCGGCATCTGTTACGACCTGCGTTTCCCAGAGCTATTCCGCCTGCTGGCGCCGTTCGATCTGCTGATCCTGCCAGCGGCCTTCACCGCCACGACCGGGCAAGCCCATTGGGAGGCTTTGCTCAGAGCGCGGGCGATAGAGAATCAATGCTACCTGATGGCTTCGGCCCAGGGCGGCACGCATGAAAACGGCCGGCATACCCATGGCCACACCATGATCATCGACCCCTGGGGGCGCATCCTCGCCGAGTTGCCACGCGGCGAAGGCGTGGTCACCGCGGAGCTCGATCCCGAATTGATCCACTCGGTGCGCAGCGGCTTGCCTGCGTTGGCGCACCGGGTCATACGCTGAAAGAACACCATGCAAGACGCCTTCACCATCGCAAACGATCTGCTGCTCAAGCCCTACGGCCTGGATGAGGCCGCGCTGGAGCGCACGCTGTCGCATATGCGCCATCACGCCATCGACTATGCCGACCTCTACTTTCAGTACACCCGCAACGAGGGGTGGCATCTGGAAGAGGGCATCGTCAAGTCCGGCAGCTTCAGCATCGACCAAGGCGTCGGCGTGCGCGCCGTCGCCGGCGACAAGACGGCCTTCGCCTATTCCGACGCGATCCATCAGGACGCGCTGACCCGCGCCGCAGAAGCGGTGCGCGCCATCGGCAGTGCCGGCGGCGATGGCAGCGCCGGCGCGGTAGAGAAGCGCAAGCCGCAGTCCCTGTATCCGTCCATCGATCCGTGCCACAGCCTGGAGGCCGCGGCCAAGGTGGCGTTGCTGGAAAAGGTGGAGAAGCTGGCCAAGGCCATCGACCCGCGAGTGATCCAGGTGATGGCCGGCCTCGCCATGGAGTACGACGTGGTGTACGTCGCGCGCCATGACGGCGTGCGCGCCGCCGACGTGCGTCCGCTGGTCAGGCTGTCCGTCATGGTGATCGCCGAGCAGAACGGCCGGCGCGAGCAGGGCTCGTCCGGTGGCGGCGGCCGTTTCGATCTGGCCTATTTCGACGACGCCGTGGTGGAGCGTTATGTGCGCGAGGCGGTGAAGCAGGCGCTGGTGAATCTTGACGCCCGGCCGGCGCCGGCAGGCCAAATGACGGTGGTGCTGGGGCCCGGCTGGCCCGGCGTGCTGCTGCACGAGGCGATCGGCCACGGTCTGGAAGGCGATTTCAATCGCAAGGGTACTTCGGCCTTCTCCGGCATGGTGGGCCAACGGGTGGCCGCCCAAGGCGTCACCGTGGTGGACGACGGCGTGATGGGCGGGCGCCGCGGCGCGCTGGCCATCGACGACGAGGGCAATGCCACGCAGCGCACGGTGTTGATCGAGGACGGCATCCTCAAGGGCTATATGCAGGACGCGATGAATTCGCGCTTGATGCAGGTGGCGCCCACCGGCAATGGCCGCCGCGAATCGTATGCCAGCATTCCGATGCCGCGCATGACCAATACCTATATGCTGGCCGGCCAGCGCGATCCGCAGGAAATCATCGCCTCGGTCAAGGATGGCCTGTACGCGGTGAATTTCGGCGGCGGCCAGGTGGACATCACCAGCGGCAAGTTCGTGTTCTCCGCGTCCGAAGCGTGGCGCATCGAGAACGGCAAGCTCAGCTACCCGGTCAAGGGCGCCACCTTGATTGGCAGCGGCCCGGAAGTGCTGAATTACGTCTCTATGATAGGCAACGACCTGGCGCTGGATCAGGGCGTCGGCGTGTGCGGCAAGGAGGGCCAAAGCGTGCCGGTCGGCGTGGGCCAGCCGACGCTGCGCATAGACGGCGGGCTGACCGTCGGCGGCACCGGCGGCTGATCGTTTGATGACGCGGCCGGGCAGCAACCCGGCCGTTGCACATCAAAGCGGGATGCCTTGCGCCTCAAGCGCGAGCGCCAGCCTGTCCAGGCCAACGCCGAAGCCCGCTCCCTCGCGGTAGGCGCCGCCGCCCACCACTTGTTTTTGCGCGCCCAGCTCAGGCACGCGCATTTCGAATCCCTCGCCATTCAGGTAGTAGCTGAGTCCGCGCCGCGCCGCGCTGTCGAGCTGATAACGCAGCCCCAGGCTGTCCAGGAAGCCCTGGCAGAGCTGCCGGCTCATGCGGCTGGCTGCAGCCGGGTCGGCACTCAGATACTCGAAGCCCAGTTGGGTGAATTCCCGATAGCGGCCGCCTTGCGGCCGCTCATAACGGTAACAACGCGCGACATAGAAGAATTTGGCTTCGCGCCGGCCGTCCAGAAATTCCTTGCTTCTTTCCTGAAACAGCGCGGTGGCCTCCGGTATCAGGCAGCAAGGCCTGCCTTTGCGATCCGGGAAGGCCCACATTTGTTCGAGTATTTCGCTGCCGCCGGCTTTAGCGATGAAGGTGTCCTGTCCCCACAAGGCGGGCAGGATGGCTTCTTCCGCGCCTGCGTCAATGAAGCCAGCTCCGGAAACGGTTTTCCAGTTGGCGAAGGGTGGCGGCCTGTCGGCCGCAGACGATGCGGGTGCCTCTGATCATGGTCATGATGTTTTCCTTTGCATGCGCGATAGTCGCGGGAAATAAAAAAGACGCCTTGCGGCGCCTGTCTGGTGGTGGCTGACGGATGGGATGAGTCAGCTAATGCGTCTCCTCCCAATCGACATGCACCCACCCGGCGCGCTTGAGCTGGCCGTGATGGTGGTGGCGATGGCGGAGAGAGGTTTTCATGTCTTTATCATGTTGTCGCTGGTTCCGCATGTCAAGGCCCTGATAAGGCTGGCCTTAAAGCCAGGCGCTTTGAATGGCTGGGCCGCAGGCTGATCCAGGTCAATCATCTCATGCCTTCATCATGACATTTTATGTTTCGAAGTCGGGGCCGGGCGGCCGCGATTTCGCTTCTGACAAACATAAGATGGGAATTCCGAGATGAGCAAGATCAGCAAGATTCAGGCCGGCGCGGCATTGGCGCTGGCATTGGGCTGTGTCGCATCCGCAGGCGCCGTGACCATTACGCCGCCAGGCGCCGGCGGCGCGGCCATTCCGTTTTCCGCAGTGGGGCCGGCCACGGTCAGCAAGGGCGGGGTGGATGTCGATTGCAACGCCGTGTTCAGCGGCACGGTGGATGGTGCTGGCAATATCCGGATCACCAGCGCCGCGTTCAAGGGCATTCCGGTATGCCGGATGATCAAGGCCAGCGCCACCGCCGCCACGCCGTGGGTGGGGCGAGTGACGGCGCAGAATCAGCTGGCCATCGTCGGCGTGATGGTGGACGTCCAGGCGCCTATTCTGGGCGGGCAATGCGGGCCAAGCCAGATCGCGGGAACGATAGGCGATAACGGCAGCGAAACCACCATAGGCCTCTCCTCCGCGCCCTTGGCCGGCGGCTGCGCGATTTCCGCCAAGCTGAACACCACGCCGTACATGCATGTAACGCCTTAGCGGTCTGTCCGGAGCGGGGACGGCGTAGAGGGCATCTCGTCCTCTGCCCGCCACCAGCGCCGGGCGGCACGCAAGGCGTAGGCGCGGCGGTAGGCGGTGGGAGTAAGGCCGGTCAGCCGGCGAAACAGGCGGCGAAAGGCGCTGGCATCCTCATAGCCGCATTGTTCGACGATGCCGGGCAGGTCTACCGTCGTGACTTCCAGCAATAGCTTGGCGCGTTCCACGCGCAACTGGTGCAGGTAGTCCAGCGGCGTCATGTCCGCCACTTCGCGGAAGTGGCGCAGCAGGGTGCGGCTGCTGACCGCGGCGGCGGCGGCCACCTTTTCCAGATCGTAGGGTTCCGACACATGTTGTTCCAGCCAGCGGCGGGCCTTGAAAACCGCGCTGTCGCGGGTGGAAGTATTCAGCAGCGACAGCGCCTGGCCGGATTGCTCGAAGCGGGCGGCTTGATATAGCAGGCCGTTGGCGCAGCTTTGCGCCAAGGTCTCGCCGGCGAAGTGGCGCACCAGCTCCACAGCCAATTCGATGATGGAAGCTGGCGCGCCGCTGCAGATGATATTGCCGTCCACCGTCACCGGGCGGTCCATCAGCAGCTTCACCTTGGGGTGGCTGTTGGAGAACCAGCCTGCTATCAGCCAGGTGATGGTGGCGTCGCGGCCGTTCAGCACGCCGGCGCGCGCCAGCATGGCGGCGCCGTTGTAGTTGGTGGCGATGATGTCGCCGGCGGCGTGACGACGGGCGATCAGCGCCAGGGCATCAGCCGACTGATCCAGCTGCTGTTTCAGATGAGGGACGCTGTGCATGTCCAGCCCGGGCACCAGCAAGGCCGTTTTGCAATTTGCCGGTACCGGACCGGGCTGGTGCGTCAGCCATGGCGGCAGCGCCATCTCGGCGCCGGAGGCATCCAGCAGGCGCCAGCCAAACAGCGGTTTCTGTTGCCGCGGGTGGTGCAGGTGCCACAGTTTGTTGGCGGCATGCAGCACATCGATCACCGAAAACAGTGTGCCGCTGAGGCAATTCGGCAGATAAAGCAGGTCTATGCATGCGTTCATAATGGTCTGCCATGGCGATTTCAGCTTTAAATTTGGCGAAATCTGCCGGTAAAGTCCATGTCAAATTTCTGTCATTTCCTTAGTCATCGCTGAAAACTTAAGGTTTCCATCACTTTCATGCCATGAAGCTAGCTGGCGAAAACGGCTTGTTTAATGGCGGTTTTCGCCGATCAGGATTGCGATAATCCATCTCTAGACTGGTGCTCAAGGCGGCAGGTTTGCGCTATCCAGCCCGCTTCGCCTGTTTCTTCCCCCTTTTGGAAACGGAGCCTCTTATGTCCCAGCCGCAAGGAATCATCGCCGCCATCCGTGACGGCGAGCCAGAGTTCATCGCCATCCGCCATACCATTCACGCCCATCCGGAGCTGGGTTTCGAGGAGGAAGCCACCAGCCGGCTGGTGGCCGAGTCGCTGCGCAGCTGGGGCTATAGCGTGACCACCGGCCTGGGCGGCACCGGCGTCGTCGGCCAGTTGCAATGCGGCAGCGGATCCCGTCGCCTGGGCATCCGCGCCGACATGGATGCCTTGCCCATCCACGAAGAGACGGGTCTGCCTTACGCCAGCAGATTGCCCGGCAAGATGCATGCCTGCGGCCACGACGGCCACACCGCCATCCTGCTGGCGGCGGCGCGTTATCTGGCGCAGTCCCGCAACTTCGACGGCACGCTGAATTTGATTTTCCAGCCGGCCGAGGAGGGGCAGGGCGGCGCGGCGCGCATGATGGCGGAAGGCTTGTTCGATCGTTTCCCTTGCGACGCAGTGTTCGCGCTGCATAACGGCCCCACGCTGCCGGCCGGCAGTTTTGTCGTGCAGCCGGGGGTGCTGGCGGCCTCCGCCGATTCGGTGACCATCACGCTGACCGGCAAAGGCGGCCATGGCGGCATGCCGCACACCTGCGTCGATCCCGTCGTGGCGATGGCCTCCGTCATCCTGTCGCTGCAGACCATTGTGTCGCGCAATCTGGCGCCGGATCAGCCGGCGGTGGTGACGATAGGCGCGGCACTGGCCGGTTCCGCCTGCAATGTGATTCCGGACAGCGCGCGGCTGGAGTTGACGGTGCGCACTTTCAGCCCCTCCGTGCAGCAGCAGATCGAGCAGCGCCTGCGCGAGCTCGTGACGCTGCAGGCGCAGAGCTTCGGCGTGACGGCCGAGATTGTCTGGCAGCCGGTGACGCGGGTGCTGATCAACTCCCCGGCGGAAACCCGCATCGCGCGCGAGGTGGCCGAAGCGATGGTCGGCCCGCAGGGAATCGTGCCGTTGCCGGCCGGCGCGATGGGCGGGGACGACTTCTCCTGGATGCTGGAGCAGGTGCCCGGCTGCTACGTGGTGCTGGGCAACGGCATAGGCAGCAAGGGCGGCTGCATGATCCACAACCCTGGTTACGACTTCAACGACGAGATTCTCAGCGTAGGCGCCAGTTACTGGGCCAGATTGGCCGAGGCATTCCTGCGCGGATAGCAGCATGCACCGCGCCGTTGTCGGCGCGGTGACGACAACAAACAAAGGAGAGCGATATGAGGAGAACCATCATCTGTCTGAGCCTGCTGCTGTGGGCGGGCGCCAGCCGGGCGGGGGACATCACGGTCAGCACGCTGCCTTCCGGCCTGGGCGAGGGGAGCCGCTTTGATCTGGGCGGGGCGAAGTTGGTCGTGAAGGGGGCGATGTCGATCGGCAGCGTCTATCGAATGGATAATCCTGATCCGACCTTCACCGGTCACGCCAATGCGATGGACACGCTGAACGACGGCGATTTGAACTACCGCAAGGGCGATGTGATTTCCGAAGCCTGGCAGGGCTATCTGCAGGGCGATCTGAGCTATCGCGACGTGGGCGTGTTTGTCAGCGCCAAGGCCTGGTACGACTATGGCCTGAGTCACAACGGCGTGCCGCATGGCCATTCGCCCAACGGCTATCAGCCAGGCGCGCAGTTGAATGACGGTGGTTTTACCCAGCTGGACCGTTTCGGCGGCGTGGCGCTGGATGACGCCTACGTTTATGGACGCGCGCAGATGGGGCAGTCGTCGCTGTCGCTTAGGCTGGGGCAGCAGGTCATCCCTTGGGTGACGCCCACCACCATTCTGGGGGGCATCCAGCGCGTCAATGCGATGGATTTCAACGCGCTGGGCCGCGCTGGCACCATTCCAGAAATGGTCAGCATCCCGGCGCCATCGTTGTACGCCAAGTTGGATGTGACGCCCAAACTGGCTGTGGACGGCTATTACCAGTTCCAGTTCAAGCCGAATGCTTACCCTGCCTGCGGCACGTTCTACTCCGGCAATGACTATGCCCAGCTTGGCTGCGACAAGCTGACGCTGAACGGCAGCCTGCTGAGCTTGTTGCGGAGGCGGAACATCGTCACCAGCGATCAGCAATCGGCCGCCAATTCTCTGGATTACATTGCGCGCGTCGCCGACGACAAGCCTTATGGCGGCGAGTACGGCCTGAGCTTGAGCTATCTGCTGGACAATATCGGCCAGCTGGGATTGTTTTATTCCAATCAGACCAGCCCGGAGAGCGTCACCCAGATGATACGCACCGGCCCCGGCGTGCTGTTGCCGGCTGCGGCCAATCTGGGCCTGGCCCAACCGACCGGCATTGCGGGGGTGTATCGCCGCAGCTTCCCGGACGACATCCATATGTTCGCCATCAATTTCAAGACCCGCCTGCCCAGCGGCACCGGCATCTACAGCGAGCTCAGCTATCGTCCCAATCAACCGGTGGCCTGGAACGGAGCCGATTTCCTGTATGGCGTGCTAAGCGGCAGCGGCCCGCTTGGCTACTTGGCGCACACGCAGACCGGCTATGTGGCGCGCGGCTACGATACCTTCCATAGCAGCCAGTTCAATTTGGGAGCGACGCAGCCGCTAGGGCGGCTGCTGGGCGGCGATGCGACGCTGTCCGGCGAAGTGGGCGTGAAATACCTGGCGGGCTTGCCTGATCCCTATGTGATGCGCTATGGCCGCGTGGGTTTTGGCCAGGCGCCCAGCGCCGCCACACCGTCCTGTGGCGGGACCGGCCCGAGCTGCGCGCTGGATGGCTTTGTCACGCCTATGGCGTGGGGCGTGCGCGGCAAACTGGAGGAGCGCTATGGTGGCGTGCTGCCAGGCTGGGAGCTGATGCCGTCGCTGCTGCTGGCGTATGACGTGAAGGGCTATTCGCATGACGGCCAGTTCATCGAAGGGCGGCACAGCATGTTGTGGCGGGTCCAGGCGGAGTACCGCAAACGCTATCAGTTTGAGCTGCTGTATCTGGCCACGGCCGGCGGCCAATACAACACACAGTCAGATCGCAGCCTGGCGATGGTGAGCGCAGGGATCAAATTTTAATGGCGGCGGCGCGGCTAGGGGCCGCGCCGCTTTTTTACTGCAGGGGATGGGCCGGTTTTGGCGCATGCTGTCGCAGCATGATTTCAGCGTGGATGATTTGAAAATAATACATATGAATGGCAGTCTGATCTTAAATATGAATCGAATGATCCGTGCAAATACTGATCTGGACTTTTTCATTGGTATTTTCCGCTGGGTTCGCGCTATGACCAATATATCTAGCGCGTGACTGCTGCAAAGCTCTTGTCCTTTCCCTTGGTTTGCATCTGCTCACGGCAAGGGTGGGATCATGACTACGCTTTCTCCTAACGCAGGCCTTCCGGCCAATATTTTCAGGGCTCGCGGCCGCATCCGGCTGGTGGACCGGCAGCGCTTGTTCGGCCATGCGGCTTTAACCCTTTGGCTGACAGGTCTTAGCGGCGCGGGCAAATCCACCATCGCCTATGCGCTGGAAGACCGGCTGGTGCATGCCGGCATTTCGTCGACCGTGCTGGATGGAGACAATCTGCGCCATGGCTTGAATCGCGACTTGGGGTTTTCCGCCGTGGACCGGCGGGAGAACATCCGCCGCATGGCAGAGGTGGCGCGGCTGATGAACGATGCCGGGATGATCGTGGTGTGCGCCTGCATTTCTCCTTTCCGCAGCGACAGGGAAATGGCGCGCGAAATCATCGGCGAGCGGTGTTTTGCCGAGATTTATGTCAGCACTGCGCTGAACGTTTGTGAGGCACGGGACTGCAAGGGTCTGTACGCCAAGGCCAGGGCGGGGCAGGTCGCCCATTTCACCGGTATTTCCGCGCCGTACGAGCCGCCATCGCATCCAGCCTTGGCGCTGGATGCCGGCTCGCTCAGGCTGGAAGAATCGGTGAACAGCCTGTTTGGCTTGGTGCTGAGCTGTTGTGGACCTGCGAGCTTGGGAGAAGGGGCTGAACATGACTACTTCATCTGAAACGCGCCGGCCGTTGCCGGTATTGATGATTCCATTGCGGCGCTGCGGCAGCCACGCGCTGCGGCTGCGGCTGAATTTCAGCCGAGAGTTCTATTCGCCGTATCCGCTGCATGTCGTTGATCTGATGCCATTGCTGCCGCTGTACGGCGATCTGTCCGAGGATCGCAACTACTTCCAGCTGGTGGTGGATGTGGTGGGCTTGCAGGCGGCGAGCATGGTGAAGTGGCCGGATATCGCGTTCGATCCGGTAGGGATTTTCGAATCCCTGGCCGAGCAGCCGCGCAGCGTGCATCGCATCGCGTGGGAATTGCTGTTGCGCGCCGGCGAGAAGCAGCAGGCCAGGGTGGTTATGGATAAGTCGTTGGATTGCGTCTGCTACGCTGATGAGCTATTGCGCCTGTTTCCGAATATGCGCTTTTTGAACGTGGTGCGCGATCCGCGCGCCCAGGTGGCGTCGATCAATCGGGCGATCATTCACGATTTCGACACCGAGCTGAATGTGCGTATCTGGTTATCGGCGTACAAAGCGGCGGATCGCCTATTGGCTGAGCATCCGGAAAAGGTGCTGACGATACGCTATGAGGATTTTCTGCTGGATCAGCAGACGGTGCTGCGTCAGGTGTGCGATTTCTTCGGCATCGCCTTTTTGCCGCAGATGCTGGACATCGGCAGCTCGACCGAGGCCGCGAAGATTGCCCAGCTATCATCGTTGTGGTCATCCAACCATTTCCCGCCGATTGCCGCGCATGCCGACAAGTTCAAGCAGCAACTATCGATGCGCGAGATCGAAATCATCGAAACAGCATGCAGAGACTATATGGAACGCTACGGCTATACCTTGCTGACCGCCGCGCAACTGCCCTTGAACGATGAGTTGATCAAGGCGGCGGAAATCCGCTCGTTGAAAGCCCGCGCGCAAGCCTGGGGCGATTTGCGCCGCAACAATTACCGTGATTACATGCTGCGGCAGTGCCGGGCCGATTATTTGGCTGGAATCCGGCGGCGGCTGCAGCGCGACCGCCAACTGGAGCAGTCTTCCCTGGAGATGTGATCGGATTTGGCTGGCGCTAAGTCTAAAGCACGTAGGAATCCCATTGATAGCCAGCGTTTGCGGTCGGCTCAGATCTCAGTCTTTGCCAAATCTTCGCACGTTAGAGAAAAACAAAGCCTCGCCGCTCTGCGTTTTCATCCACATGAAGGATAGGGTGGAGAGCATTCTTCCACCATTTCGCGGTCGTGGCTGATTTCCACCATCAGCCCGCCGCGCTCTTTCAGGAAATCCGCCGCGCGGCGCAGGATTTCGCGGACGGCGTCCGGGCCTTCCTCGTCGGAGCCAAGGGCAATTCCCGATTCGTGCAAGTACTCTTCCAGCTGCGCATCCACTGATTCGGCGTCGATATAAGAATGACCAGACCGCCCGAGCCGGGATGGTGACCGAGTTGATCCGATCCATGGGAAGGCTGGTTCGCCGCTGCTGTAGGGCTTTGCACTTGAATGCCCAGCAGGTGATCCCGGTCTTGCTCATGAGGGTGGCGCAGACCGCCAACAGGTTGGCCTGGACCTCTTCAATCAGCGACACGACTTCGTCAGCATTTCATTGCCAGTAATGCAGCACGTCGGCCAGCAAGATTTCGTCTTTGTTGAGGGAGTAGGCTCGCGGCAGTTCCTCACCGCACTCCGCCAATTGATAGGCCTCCGGGCTGGAAGTGCACTACGGTAGCAACGGCTGGTCGTTTCAAGCAGTTTTTCAAATCACTCAATGAATGGGAGTCGTCACCTTCTACCCAGTTTTATGGGATAGCACTCTCAAGTTGCGCGATCTGAAATGATGCAAAATTTTTCTCATCATCGGGGCTTCTACATATCGATACATGAAAGACGCGCACGTGACTGACAAGATCAGCGCCATGGCGATCAGCGCGATGCCTGCCGGCAAACTGAACTTCTTGCCCGATATCAGGTTCAAGAAGCAGAACAGCACCAGAAAATGAACCATGTAAAACGCGTAGGAAATCTCCCCCAGCCATACCGAGGTTTTTGCGCTCAGAAAGCTTTTCCTGGCTTCGAGATCATCGTGGGCGATCGAGACGATCAGCAGACTCACGGGAACGATATAAACCACGCTCATGCTGAACTGGAATGGGATGAACATCGCCCCAACATAGCTTGTTAGCAACAAGGCGAGCGCGGCGGATTTTGGCATGACGGGCGCCCGGCCATCCTGCAGCAGGCGCGCGATGAACATCCCGGCAAGAAACTCAAACAAACGAGTAGGCGGGAAGATGTACGAGGCCCAGAACTGTTGTTGTGAGATCGGGAAGGCACGCATCATCTGATTCGGTTCTACCCATATATAAATATATCCTTGCACCAATAGGGCACCTATCGTCACTAGCCCCCATGCCGGCAAGTCGAACCGCCTGGGTATCGCCTGCATCAGATTCAACAGGAAAGGAAACAGCAGATAGAAGAAGGCCTCGATACACAGAGACCAGCTAGGCCGATTGGCCACAAAGAAGAATTTGACGTCGTTTACCCAGGTATTCGCCAGCAGGAGGTTCGATGACCAAAGTTTATACCCTCCCACTGTCACTGCGCCGATGACAAATGCCATCGCCCAGGTCAGGCAATGAGTCGGGTAGATCTTTGCGAACCGCCGCAGATAAAAGTCGCCAACGGTGTCATGGTCCTTGGCGGACCATACCATGATGAACCCGCTGAGAATGAAGAAATACGAAACGCCCAGCCAGCCGCCCTTGCTGACGATCAGGGCGAACACACTTTGGGTGGTTGGATCGGCAAACGGGGCGAGGTCGCTTGGCAAAGAGGCGTGGAATAGGAAAACCAGAAGCGCCGCCCAGAATCGAGTGCCTGTGAGCGAGGGCAGTTTCGGGCGAACCGGCGGCTTGCCTCCCTGGATGGCCTGATCGACCTCGTGCTTGCCGAGCCCCTTATCTTCTGCGCCGACCGTTGTTTCACTGATCGTTTCCGAACTCATCGTTTTCCTTTGCTGCCGTGCGTTATATTTTGTATCCGGGTAGAAATCGGTGGGGTTTGTATTCGTATTGAGCGCGCCTGCCGACGGTCGCTTGAAGAGAACGCCAGTTGCCAGCGCACGTTGCTTGGCGCTGCGATATTGCGTTATGGAGAAGTCCTGGTCGAGTCTGCGCGTGGACAAGGCATAGCGCTAGCCATGCGCTTGGGCGATCAATGCCGCTCGTGGCAAAGTCGCCGCTCGCATGTCTAAATAGCCGACAAGGCATTGCCATCGGACGCGGTCGAGACATCCGTCCGGGGCAGTGGGGCGGCGCGGCATATCCGCCTCCCCGCCGCGCGGATGTGGAACAGGTGTCAATGCAAGACGATTTGGTTGCCTGCGCTGGTTGGGTAACTGGAGCCGGACGGGGCTTGCAGTTCGATATGGTCCTGATATTTGCTGCGGATTTCGGCCAGTTCGGTGGGCTTCAGCGGCGTCACCGGCTGTCCGGCTGGGACGGACGTGGCGCGAACGTAATCCTCAAATCCCGGTTGGGGGAAAATCCAGATGACGGTTGCCGTGCTGTTGGATTTGTTGGCGATATTCATCCAGGTGTTGGCGGGCGCGTAAATGATGCTGCCGGCCGGCACTTTGCGTGTTTGATCGCCAATGCGGGCTTCGACCACGCCGGATTGAACGATGACGACCTCTTCCGAGTGATGGTGGCGGTGCGGCGGTATCGCATTGCCGGGAGCGATATCTTCGGTGCCGATGGAGAAATTCTTTGAGCCCGTGGTGGCCGGGGAGACTTTGATCGTCATCGGATAGCCCCAGCGTCGAGTCAGCTGTTCGCCTTCATCAGGAGCCAGGATGGCGATGGTGGGTTCCATCGCGCTGGCTTTTTGGATGCTGGTGGCGAATGCGAACATCAGGCTCAGGCCCTGCAGGGCCAGACATACGAGAGATTTTTTCATTTGATCATCCTTGTTTCATCATTGTCGTGGCGTAGGTCGCCATCTGGGTTTGGGGAGCGTGGTCAGCGGCCTATCATGCGGTCGTGGAAGTCGCTGTAAACTTGGCTGCGGCCGAGAGGTGACTGCAGATAGGAGTAGGGGAATATCGGGTCGGGCTGGTTAATGGAGTCAACCTGCCGCAAAATCTCGGCCGTAATGTCTGTTTGCAGGCACGCCAGATTCTGTTCCAACTGCGCCGCGCTTCTCGATCCGACAATAGGAATGGCGGTGGGGAAGCGGAATTGAATCCAGGCGAGTGCGAGGTGGGGCATGGGGATCGAGGCGGCTTGGGCGATGTCGGCAAGGCGCTGACTGATGGTTAGGTTGCTTGCATCGGCCTGCTGCAGCCATTTGAAAGTATCCAGGCGCCGCGGCGCCGAATCGGATGCTGGCTGATTGTATTTTCCAGTCAGAAGGCCTCCGCCCAAAGGACTCCAGACGACAGGGGTCAGCCCCAATTGTGCTGCCATGGGCAGCAACTCAAGCTCGGCGCTGCGCTCGATCAGGGAGTATTCGAACTGGACGCCGGCGAACACGGTCCAGTTGCGCAGTTCTGCGATGGCATTGGCGCGCGCGATCCACCATGCCGGCGCATTGGATATGCCGAGGTGTAGAACCTTGCCAGCGCGAACCAGATCGTCGAGCGCCCGTAACGTCTCTTCGGGCCGGGTATGAGCGTCCCAGGCATGCAGCCATAGCAGGTCTAGGTAGTCGGTATCCAGGCGCCTCAGCGAGTTTTCCACCGATTGGACGAGGTTTTTCCGGGCGCTGCCAGACGCGTTGATGTTGGCGCGATCCGTCGTCAGGCCATATTTGCTCGCCAAGACCAGAGACTGTCGCCGAGACTTGGCGAACCGACCGATAAAGCGCTCGCTGCTGCCGTCGGTATAGGTATTGGCGGTATCGATGAAATTCCCGCCCAGATCGATATAACGTTGGAAAATCCTTTCGCTCTCTTCCTCAGTCGCGCCTACGCCTCGTTCTATGCCAAAGGTCATCGTGCCCAGCGCAAACTGGGAAACTTTCAGACCTGTTTCTGCTAGATTGACGTATTTCATTTAGCGTTCACGTCCTTTTCTACGTTTTTGCCATCGCCACTTAATGGCTGGGGCGCAGTACGGTGTCGTCGCTGATTGCGGCCCGCCAAGTCATCACGCTGGCGATGGCTAGGAAAACGACGACGATGCCCAGCGCCAGGCCGAGTTGTGGTTGATTGGGATGCGATGTGGCGATGGCGCCTAGTATCGATGTGCCCAATACACCGCCGGCCTGTCTGGAGGTATTGATCAAGCTGCTGGCGGCGTTATGGTCCTGCTTGTCGCTATGGCTGAGCACCATATTGGTCATGGCTGGCACGCACAGGCCGTTGCCTAGCGCAAAGACGACAAATCCCAGCGCGGCATAAAAATAGGGGGAGCTGGCCTGATAAGTCATCAATGGAATCGCCCCCAAAGCAGACCATGAGGTCGCTGCAATCACCACGGCAGCTGCGCCATACTTGGCCATCACTTTGCCCGCGACGAGTCCGCTCATCATCGCGCCGACTACCGTCAACGGCATGAAGGCCAAGCCAGTCGCCAAGGCGCTGTAATGGCGCGTGTTCTGGAACAGCAAGGTGAAGACCAGCAACAAGCCGTATAGGCAGAAGTTACAACTAAAGGCAGTGAACAGGCCGGCCCGAACCAGTCCCTGGGTCAGCAGGGCGGGGGGGATAACGGTCTCTCGCCGCTGGGCGACGGCTTGGCGCTCATGCGCGATGAACAGCGCAGCGCTGATCAGGGCGATCAGGAAGCCCGCAATCACGTTCGGTTGCTGCCAGCTGGTTTCGCTGCTGGCGATGATCGAATACGTTGCCGCGGCCAGGGCCATCATGGCCGCGAATTGGCCTTTTAGGTTCCAGCTGCGCGGGTGCCTCTCCATCTTGGGAATGTTGGGCGCGCTGAGCAGCAGCGACAGCGCGCAAGTCGGCAGATTGATGAAGAATATGCTGTGCCATCCCGCCAGGGCGATCAGCGCGCCGCCCACCACCGGCCCACCGGCAAAGGCGATGCCAGTGACGCCGGCCCACATGCCAAAGGCGCGCGCCCGCTCTTTCGGTTCGGTATAAATGTGGCTGACGATGGACAGGCTGCTGGTGGCGACCAGCGCGGCACCCAGACCCTGCAAGGCACGCGCGGCGATCAGCCATGTCGTTTCGTTGGCGAAGGCGCAGCCGGACGATGCCAGCGCGAACAGAACCACGCCCCAAATGAAGGCGTTACGCCGTCCAATCCGGTCGGCGAGCGTGCCGCATAGGATCAGCAGACAGGCCAATGCCAGCGTGTAGGCATTGAGAATCCACAACAGGGAGTCAAACGAGGCATGGATGCTGGCGCGGATATTGGGCAGCGCCACATTCAACACGCTGGCATCCAGTACAATCAGCGCAGCCCCGATGTAGACGCCCGCTACAGCGCGTCGTCTTTGGCGGTCTGGAATGGTCATGTCTCTCATCTTTATTAATTGGAACCAATTGATTCCAAAATATCGAAAAAAATGGAGCGCGCGCAGCAAGGCGTGTCTCCCTGCGTTATGGAAAGCTATTTCAGCGCCGCCGCGGCGATGGCCGCCACCTCGACCATCTCATGCTCCTGGCAGCCCGTCTTGCCTAAGACTCTCATGCCCTCAATGGTGCAGAGCAAGAAGCGCGACAATTGGTCGGGGTCCTTTTCGATGGCTACGCAGCCTTCCGCTTGCCCCCGGCGGATGGCTTCCGCCAGTAATTGGCGCATGCGCTCGAACATCTGCCTGACCCGGAGCGTCACTTCTTCATCGTGAGGCGCCATCTCGCAAGCTGCCGACACGACAAAACAGCCTTTACGGCCCTGCTGTCCACTGGACAGCGCGGCATATTGCCTTAGTGCGTCGTGTATGGCTTCCGCAGCGGGCAGTCGGTCCAACTCCGCCTTCAGGCGGGAAAGGCCGTCTTGCATATATTTGTCCAGGGCTGCCACATACATGGCGTGTTTGTTGGAGAATGCCTTGTAGAGGCTGCCCCGCGAAAGCCCCATGCCGTGTATCAAGTCTGGAAGCGAGGTGGCGGCATAACCACGCTCGTTGAACACGGCAAGGGCAACCCCAATCGCCTCGTCGACGTCAAACTCGCGCGGACGCCCGGGAGGGATGTAGCCAGGATTTTTTTTTGCGGGACTGTTCATGTGCAGATAGTAGACTGATCAGTTCCAAAATGTCAATGGGATCGCTATGCGAGTCCAGTAAATGCACGATAGTGGATCGGTAGGAAAATCTCTTGTATCAGATTATCTACATCCTGTCCTGAGAATGAGCGCCCGGGCTTTTTAGTGGCGCAGACATAAAAATGTCCTCCAAACTTGGAGACCATCCTTCTCATATCGACTCGAACCCGTCGCGGCAGTAGTGGAGATGATGGCTACAATTGACAGAAAAGGTCATTGCAATGGGCGACACGATTGGACATCGATATCGCCATGTGCGGGGTTGACGGGTTGCGGGTACGCATTGCGTTGTTAACACGGTGAATTCAGGCAGGGGCAAAGGGGATATGTGGCGCGCACAGCTGGGTCGGGGGCGAAAGGGTAAGGAACGATGCTGGCCGGCCATGGGGATGCTGGTGGCGCTTGCCATGGCTTCCGCGGCGGCCCAAGGCTCGCCGCTGCGCGCTTGCGCCTCCGATGCGGACTTGCCCCCCTTCGTATTTACGTCGTTGGCGGGTTTTGCGGGCGGGGCGCAGAACACAGGCTTGGCCATCAATGTATTGCAGCGTAGCCTCATGCGTGCCGGGCGCGAACCCGCAGTCGTCGAGCGGCTGCCCTGGCGTCGCTGCCTGGAAACCGTTGCCTACGGCCAGCGCGATATTGCCATCAACGTTCCAAGCTGGGAATTGGATGCCAAGAGGTTTCTGGCTACCGATGCGTACGCTGAGATTCACCACGTGTATTTTTACTCTGCGCAGAAGCATCCAGGCGGAGCCTTGCTGCACTCGTCGGCGGATCTTAAGCGCTACATGGTGTGCGGGCTGTTTGGCAGTCGTCTGGACGCCTTCGGAATCGCGCAGAATCGCCAGGATACCGGTTCAAAAAATGAACGCAATGCCATCAGCAAGATCGCCGAGGGGCGCTGCGATGTTTTCATTGATATCCGAGAGGTGGTAGACAGCCTTTCCGCGCACGACGCGGGGCTGAGAGACCTGTTTGCCATGCCAAGCATTCGCCGCTTGGACTTGCCTGACGACGTCCCTACAGGCCTTCATTTCGAACTCAGCCGCGCGCTGCCCGATGGCCGCTACCTGCAACGGTCGTTCAATGCCACCATTCGTGACTTGATTCGTAATGATGAGATGACGCGCATGACCCCGTAAGTGGCCATGTCGGCGCGGCTTATTTGGCTGATTTTCCAAAAACCGTTTTTGCTGCCACCGGCATCAGCTTGTCCACATTCCGGGCGGTTGCCACCAGAATCGGCACCAGGATCTCTTTCGCCGGCTTGTGTCCGTGCAGATACGAAACCAGTGCGCCGGCCGCGGAGCTTCCCATCAGAAAAGGTTGCTGCATGCCGACGGCAACGAGAACATCGTTTTTGAGCAACTGGGCGACTGCGGGCATGGCGTCGAAGGATACGAGCAATATCTGCGTTTCCTTGCCGGCTTCCTTGATGGCGCGTGCTGCGCCATCCACTGGTTGGTCGGTTTCAATGAAAAATCCCCGTATTTTCGGATGGGCCGCCAAGATATCCTTGGTATAGCGATAGGTTTCTTCGGCCGAGTAGTCTTTCATTTGCCGCAGAACCGTTTCAGCTGCAAAGCCGGCGTCTTTCATCGCGTCACGAAAGCCATTGGTTCGATCCTGCCCGTTCTTGCGAGTCAGTTCGATGGTGACCATGCCATAGCTGCCATTGTTCCAGCCGCGTGCTTTCATCGCAGAGGCCAGCTCGACGCCAACGTCGTATGCGCCGCGGTAATTGTCCGATTTGACGAAACTGACATAGTCGCCCCCATTGGTGCCGATGTCCGCGATGGCGATGGGAATATTGGCGCGCTTGGCCAACTGGAGCGCATCCTCGGCCGATTGGCTGTTGGTGGGCGAAATCACGATGCCGATAGCCTTGCGGGCAATGGCCTGGCGTACATTGCTGAGCTGTGTGTCTGCGCTGAGTCTGCTGTCCAGTTCCGAAAAAGTGTAACCATTCGCGTCTGCGACCGATTTGACACCCTTGCCAACGGTATCCCAGAAGGGCAAATCCGCTTTGGCGGTAATGTAGACGAGTTCAGCTGCGTGGCCGCTGCAGGGGCCTAGCCCGAGCCATGCCGTGAAGACGGCTTTGAGGGCGTAGCGGAGCAAGGAAGCCAGGCCCGAGGGGCTGGTTGTTGAAATCGCGTCGCTATTCACCTTGCACTCCCTGCTGGCGATGATCTTCAGTGATGGTTTTTATTCTAGATAGTTTCGTCCAAGATGCCATCACCTGCCCCGGATATGGCAAAGACCGTGTGTACTGCGCGGGGGGATGTCTGGAGCGGTTGGCAGGCGGCGAGCCTCATCTGGTTTTGGTGGGGCACCCTTGAGCGGCGCTTCCGGATAGGCCTCCAGGGACAGATTTTTCCTTGCCTGCGAAATGGTATTTCAGGCGCCGCCCGACTGTCACGGTTCCCAACCCAACCGAAACGGAATGAAAAAAGCCGCCAAACCCTTGGTTTTGGCGGCTTTGCGGTCTATTTAGATTTTGGCTGAAACCAAATCTTCGCGCGTCAGCAGCTTGTGGATTTTGCATTTAATACATTGAAATTTATAAATTTATTTTTTCTTGAAAAATTTATACCCCGTCATATACCCCCATATTTTGGTCACGGAATGGGGACGAAATCGCTGAGGTTGCACATGAAAAAAGCCATCCTGGCGGATGGCTTTGATTCTATGGTGGATGTGGTTTCTTCACCAGGTTCCATGTAGGACCGTCATGCAGCTCTTATTAAACCCGCGCATTCGAAGCGCCACTTTATCCAGATTTCCAGGTGCGATTCCAGGAAACCCACGGACCCACCGCCCAGTGGGATAGACGGAGGGAAGTTGCCGGCCGCAATCCAGTCATAGAGTGTGGTCTTGGTGATGCCTACGCGCTCCAGCACCACATCGCGGCGCAGGTAGCGGTCGCCTTTGATTGGTCCTTGTCCGTGCCAGGGGCGGGCGGGTTTTTCGTCGTCCGGTGCAATTTCAATCTTTGTTGTCATGTTGGTTCTCGCGGTTGTTGGTTGGCGGCCATAGGTGAGCGGCCTTGCCGGTTTTCAGAGGACGGCGCCCAGGTTGATGGGATGGGCTGGCCGCTCGCCTATGGCCGCTGTGCGGCTGGTTGATCAGATGCTTTCCACCACCAGTTCCAGGTTGGTGCGTTCTTCGTTGGCGGCCAGGATCTGGAAGCGGTCCCGGCCTTGGGCGTCTCGGCCGTTGGCGACGAGCCGGCGCTCCAGGGCGTTGCCGGCCAGCGTCACCACGTAGCGCTGCAGCGGCAGCAGGTCGATGGGCAGGCGCAGCACGAGGTAGGGCACGAAGCCGGCGCCGGCCTGGGCGCTGGCGTCCAGCTCGATGTCGCGCAGCCGGCGGGCCATGCGCTCGGCGCGCTCGATGTTGCGCAGCTGGCCGTTTACAGCGTTCAACTCGGCGCGGTAGCGGCCGACGGCGGCTTCCATCAGCCGGGTGTAGAGGTTGGTTTGCGGTTGGATTGCTACGGTGTTCATTGCGTTTGCTCCTGTCCGTTTATTGAGTTCATCCGTGGCGGCGTTAGTCCTGTCAGCTCTTTCATTCGCTCCAGCAGCTCATGAAACCTCTTGTCCGCAGGCTCAAAGTTCCGGCTCAGTACATGCCGGGCATTCTCAATTTCTCCGTCCTGCAGAAAACTACAAACCACTACTGCGCAGCTGGTGCGGTAGCTCTTTGCCTCCTCATAGGCATCCCGTAACGCTGCGAAAAGTTCATTCCTATCCGGCCCACACATACGTCCTCCTCGCCGCTCACGCGCGGCCTGCTTGGTTGATCCACTGCCGCGCCCTGGCGGTTGCCTGGGCCAGCTGTTGAGAAACGGCGATGCCTGGGCCGCCGGCGCTCCAGCGCTCGTCGCGCGGGCGGGTTTGGCGGCGGCGGGGCTTATCGGTGCCCAGCGCCTGGGCGCGGATGGCGTCTAGCACTTCCATGCCTTGGCGGTGCGTCATGCCCAGGTTGGCGGCCAGGCGGCGGTTGATCTTTTGCATGCGGACGCGCTCGCGGCTGGCTTCGCGCTGGCGCTCCGCGGCCAGCTGGTGGGCCTCGATGCCGCGCTGCGCCCACTCATGGACAAACTCCGGGAACATCCGCAGGTAGCGCTGGTGCGCCTCATATTCGCGGCGGGCGGCCAGCTGCTCGGCGGTGAGCAGGTCGCTGTCGTCATCCTGGCTTTCCGCCAGCACGCGGTCCGCCTCGCTGAACAGCCATTCCGGCTTGGGCTCGCCCTGGGGCGGCACTTCCAAAAACGTAGAGTTATTGACACGAGTCCAAGGGGAAGCTGCGCTTCCCTCAACCCCGGCGGCCTTGCGGCTGATCTGCCATTCATGGACGCGGGTTTGCGCCAATTGGCCGCTGGCAAGCTCAACCACGCCAAACACGCGCTTTTGTCCCGGTTCGCCGTAGCGGTTCTCCGCCGGCTGGCTGTCGCGGGCCGTGGTCAAGGGCATCTCGGCGCGCTTGGCCTCATGGCCGCCCATCAGGTACACAAAGCGGCCCCAATTGCCGGTGTCGGCGGCAATGGCGGCATGCATCAGCACGTCCTCGGCGTCGGCCGCTTGATAGTCCCAGCGGCGCAGCTCGCGCCATACGCCCACCGGCGGGCCGCCAATCTGCTGGAACTGGCGGATGCCCCAATGGCTGGCCCAGGCATCCACGCGGATGGCGGTAACGGTGGCATCGGTCGCGGCAGCTTGGTCTTTGCTCGCGCCATCGTCCGGGCCGGCCACGCCGGCGTGGTCCAGCGCTTCAAAGTCCACGCCCACGCTGTCGCCGTTGTGCTTGGCGCCGTCCACGTTCTTGGCGATGTACTTGGCGATGTAGCCGGCGGCGGTGCCGCGCTTCCAGTCGATGGCCTCAAACGCCACGCGGGCCTTGATGCCCTTCCACACCCAGCGCGGCGGGTTAGCCCAAAAATCCGCCTCGTTGCCGATCTTGGCGGCAATGTCCGCCAGCTTGCCCTTGGCGCCGTTGGCGCGCAGGCCGCGCGCCGCCTGCATGGCATCGGCCTTAGTCAGCGCATAGCGCAGGCCCAGCTCTTGGCGGTCTTCACGCACGGCATAGCGCGCCACAATGGCGCGGAAGGCTTTGACCTTGTCCTTGGCCATGAACAGCAGCGCATGCATGTGCGGCGTGCCGTCGTGGTGCGGCTCCGCCACGCGGAAGCCAAACGGGCGGACGCCGATGCGCGCCATGGCGGCGGTAATGCGTGACCACACGGTTTGCAGATAGTCGCGGGTGTCGATGGGCGTGGCGCCGTTGTATTTGGCGTTGCGCTTGCCGCTCTTGGCATGGCGCGGGTGAAATTTGCTGGGCGCGGTAACGGTGATGAACTCGCCGGCGTATTCCAGGCCCACGGCGATATGCTCGAAACCGGCAATCCGCACCATCAGTTCCGCGCGGCGGATTACCGGGTTACTGGTGCTGAGGTCCGCCAGCTGTTGCAAGGTGTATTCCTGGCCTAGCTCATTGATGGCGGCCAGCGCCTCCAGCAAGCCGCGGTTGCGGCGCTTCTGCTCGCGGCGGCGGGTGATGGCGTCGTGGCTGGCGTACAGGCCGTGGCGGCGATGCACCAGCCCCAGCTGGATGGACAGATGCTCGCTGCGGCGGGCATTGGCGCGGCGCAGGGCGCGGCGCCACCACAAGCTGCACGCCACGCGCTTGGCGCGGCCTGCATTGGTTTTACCGGCCGGCGGCTCCACGCCATAGCGGGCGCAGTAGCGTTCCAGCTGCTCCATGTTTGCGCCGCGGCTGAGCAGCTGGTCCGCCTCAAACGCGCGTTGCTTGGCAAACTCCACCAGCTCCATCTCGCACGCGCCCAGCGGCAGCGCGTCGCGCGGCATAAAGCGGGTGAGGTCGCGCAGCCAGGCGTTGGCCTCGGCCTCGCGCGGGTCTGCCTGATCCTGGGCCAGTGCCAGGGGAGCGCCCCGGCGCTGGCGCCACTCGCGGCCAATCGCCCGGCCCAGGTGGCGCGGGAAACGGTCCAGATCAGGCAGGCGGCACGTCTTCATGCGGCGCGCTCCTCGCGGGCGGCCGGCGTGGCTTGTGGCAGATCGGCGCGCAGCGGCAGGCCGCCGCGCAGCAGCTTGGCTTCCGCTATGCGGGCCTCAGGCAGCATGTTCTCAATCGCTTCTATCACCATGCCCGGCTGATGCATGGCCAGCTGGCGCAGCTGTAGGCCATTCAGCAATATCTGCTGATTGATGGCGCGTTCCACTTGCGCCAATACCTGGATGGCGTCCTGAATGTCCGCCAGCGCGTCCAGCTGCGCAGGCGTCAGCACCTTGGCTTGCAGCTCGTCCACCGCCACCAGTTGCGGCCCGGCCACCTCGCGGCGCAGCGGCTCCACCGGCAGATGCACCGGCGCCAGTTTGGCCTGGGCTTTTTTCTGCGCCTCATGGCGCGCCGCATTCTCGCGAGCCATGTTCACGGCGACATCGCGCCAGGGGGATTTAACGGTGGTAGCGGCATTCATGGCGATGGCTCCAGAATCAGGCAGGCAAAACGCACTGCAGCGCGATCAGCAACAGCACCAAGGCGCAGCAGCCCAGGTATTCCAGCCACTCGCCCAGGCCGGCAAACTCGCGGCCGGCGGTGGAATAGCAGGCGGTGCCATTGGCAAAGCGGACATAACGGAGCTTGGCAAGGCGGGGCGCTTTGGGCTGTTGCATGGCGTTTTCTCCTGTGTGCTGCGTTTTTTGGGCGTAAAAAGCCCCCTCGCACGGCGCGGTGCGATTTTTCAATGAGAGGGGGAGGGGGAGGGCTTAGGCGGTCAGGCCTGGCAGCTCTAGCTGGTTTTCCGTGTCGGCCTTCTGGCGGCGCAGCTCCAGCTGCATTTCGATGAGCCGCTGCTTGGTCGCCATCGGAATGTGGATGCCTGCCTTCGGCAGTGCCGGCGGGCTGAGCGTTTCGCGCACGGTGCGGAATAGGGTGAAGTTATGGCCGCAGACAATGTTGGTGCATTGCAAATACTCTTCCTGCGTAAGCGGGGACAAATAGCGACTGGTACGGGTGTAGGCGACGCAGTTGCAGTGGGGGCAGATAAAGGCCATGGTGATTAGCTCCTGCAGAACACTTGAAAGGTCAGATGGTTCATCTGCGTCACCTTGGTGCAGATGGCGTCGCGGATGGCCTCCAGGCGCTGGCGTTCGCGCTTGTCCACCTCGCCGTCGCGGGTGGCTTCGCGCCATTCGCGCGCCAGGCGGCCCACTTCGTCCACCAGCTCCATGTACACGCGCTGGATTTCTTCATCGTCCACCGCTTCCACGTCCGGCAACGGGATGAACACGCCGCCGGCCTCCGCCGCCACGGCCTCGGCAAACAGCGTGGTGCCGCTAAAGGCTTGCATCTGCATGGCCTCATGCACGGAAACCGCTTGGCCCTTGCGTTCGTACACGCGGTTTTCCAGACCGTCCTTGCTAAAGCCCAAGGCCGCCGCCATGGCGGACCAGCCGCCAGCCATGGCCTTGCACATGTCTTGATACGCAATCCTGAGTCTGTCCATCACGGTTTCCTTGCTGTGCCTGTGCGGCTTTTTATGTGGGTGCGGCTTTAATGCTGGTTCAGCGCGGGCGGCAGCTGGCGGTATTCGTCCAGAGCAGCCACGAGCTGAGCTTCGGTTTTGCACTTCAGCATGTACTTGGCGGCATAGGCGCACACGCCGGCAGTCATGCCGTAGTGCATGGCCAAGTGTTGATTCAAAGCCTGATGCTGCTGGGGAAAGGTAGTTGCCACAGTAAGCCCTCCGGTTCGGTGGTTATGCGCTCAGCGCGGCTAGGGTATGGTTTGCCCACTCCGTTAGTCCGCGCTGAGCTAGAAAGGTAGGAAGTCCAACAAGGTAGATTTCACGGCTGAGACTGCTTTCCGACATTGCCAGCAGCTCCTTTAACTTGGTGAACAAGTAGCGCTCCGGCGGCAGTAGGCGCATCTGCACAACCTTGGACTGAGTCACTCCGCGCGGGCCGTAAACCGGCTGGTGCTTCTGTGCGTTCGTGGGCATATGCAGTACCATCTACAGAAATGTGAATATGAAGTGCATCGTACTAAATAAATCTTTAGATTGCAAGCCGTTGCCTAAAGAAAACTGTACCTGTGCGCAGATAGGGAGCTGCTGTGAGCATTGGTGAACGACTGAGAGAAGAAAGAAATAGGCTGGGTCTAATACAGCAAGATGCCCAGAAAATAGCGGGCGTGAGCTATGTCACGTACTTGGCGTATGAGCAGGGCAAGAGCTTTCCCAATGCTGAAACGCTCAGCAGCCTCCACTCTGCCGGCTTTGATGTCCTGTACGTTGTGACAGGTGTTCGCAATAGCTCGACGTTGTCAAACGAGGACAGCAGCCTGCTGGCTGATCTGAATCAAGTGGACGAAAAGGGGCGCACACTGGCCGTTACCACCATTCGCAGCCTGCTGGATACCTACAAACGCTTGTCGTAGGTCAACCCCACCCTCCTAAACAGAAGCCCGGACTTAGCCGGGCTTTGTCATATGTGATTCACATTAATCAATCATGGTATCCTTGCTTTTCAAATGGCATTTTGTGCCAGCAAGAACAAAGCTCCGGACATAAACAGTGAAACGTCTATCATTTTCGCAACTTATTCCGCTTCTCAGCCTCTTGCTGATAATTCCCCCTGCGTTTGCCAACAACACTGCCGAGCGCGTCTTAAAAGCACTGATGGATGCGGGTATCGTCGCCAGTCATCATCCGTATAGCCGCGCCAAGCCCAACAAGCGCCTCTCGCAAGAGGCGATTTTTCATTGCCTTGGCGTCGGCGGTGCTTGGGGTGAGCCACCGCCGAGGGGTAACACAAACACCTCCGTCATGCAGACCAAGTATGAAGCGCCGACGAGCATGATGCGGCGTGGCTTGGTTAGTTGGGACTGGGTGGTACAGCGTCTTTCCTGCCGCGCATTAAAGGCGATGTCCGACACGATCTTGGCCGACTCGAACCAGTTTTAGAACCCTGCACCATGTATTTTTTAATGCACTGTTGCAATTGGTTTTGGCTTCTTCCTTTCGTGGAGAGGTACTATCTACGGATATTTAAATGGGCAGGGGTGAGACTGTAAGGGAGAGCGAATTTGATACTTTATCTTCATTTAAAATTTATAGGTTTGAATAATGGTACATAAAAGAGATTTTATCTCTCATCATGCACCCGCTTTGTTTGATCGTGCGGAAGAGTGTCAGAGGTATAAGCAAGGGGTGGCAACGGTGGTTTTATGTGTTTCTAGTATTGAGGCCATGCTGAATGATCTCTGTGAGTGGTATCGATTCGTAATTAAGCACGAGTCGACTTGCCCAAATTTAAACCCGAATAGTAATAAATTATTTGGGGGGGAATTTAATGAGACATGTGTTGCTTCTTTTCACTATATTACCAAGGAGGAGAAGGGTGTTTTTAATTTGCTGGAAACGTTAGAGAGTGAGCGCAAATCGTTGGAATGTAAAATAGAAGAGATTTTTAAGTTTTCAGGAAATAAAGCACCTAAGGGAGATTTGATTTGGCAGGATTTTAAAACGTTGGTTGAGATTAGAAATGGAATTGTTCATGCAAAAGGAGAGCATCTGTCTCAAGAAAATCCATTGAGTGATGAGAGGCGTTCTGGAATTAATGGGTATCCTGATTTTGTGGGTCGCTTGATGAGACGTGGTTTTATTGGAGGGTCACACTCGCTGGATAGGGGGGGGAGTTGGTTTGAGTTGGTTGAGCGAAATGAAAAATTCTTGTCCTGGTGTCTTGATGCTACTCGGAAATTCGCTACTATTTTGCTTAGAGCCTTACCTGACTCGAATGTGACTGACATTTTTATAAGGGAGGCAGCCTTTTACCGCTGATCATGTATATAAAAATGCTCATAAGGGGGGCTTCCTCAGGGAGGATCCACTGCTTTGTTAGTTGAAAGGTTGGCGGGAAGGGGTGTAGGTTGACAGCGGCATTTTTCATCCACCTTTGGGCCTTTCAAGAAGCGATCTGTCAGAATTTAACAGGAGTTGAGGATGCAAAAGTACAGCAAATTATTGTTGGGCGAGATACAGAGAATTACCGATGATTTTGATAAGGCCCATTATCTGGAAAAAAAATCCAGATCAATTTCCTCTATTCTGTCTCTTATACACATCTGACGCTGCCGACGACAGCACGGAGGTGTTGATGTCGGGGGTGGGGGGGTGAGTGAAAAGGGGGGGGGGGGGGGGGGGGGGGGGGGGGGGGGGGGGGGGGGGGGGGGGGGGGGGGGGGGGGGGGGGGGGGG